>JAIDBM010000079.1 GCA_029056365.1 Muribaculaceae bacterium
CATCAAAGCCGAACGCCCGGCGAATGTCCGCCCGCAATTCATCAGTAGTACCTGTGATAAGTTCCGGCGGATTGATAAGACCAATCCCGTCGCTGTGCTCAAGCGCTATGTCAAGCTCATGAGTGGAATAGATTATACACTTTTTCCGTTCATGCGCCAGCGATGCCAGCAAGCTCACAAGCTCGTAGCGATTAGGCAGGTCAAGGAACGATGTTGGCTCATCAAGCAGAATCACAGGAGTGTCCTGGGCAAGTGCACGGGCTATCATCACACGTTGGCATTCTCCGTCCGACAGACTGTCGAGCATCCTGCCGGCATAAGCCGTCATGCCCACAGCTTCAAGCGCAGCCTCCACGGCTGCACGGTCGGAGTCGCCGAGCGACCCTATCCAGTTTGTATACGGCGCACGCCCTAAGGCAACAAGGTCATAACATGTAAAACGCTCAACCCTTGCACGCCCTGTACCGACGAACGCAATCAGACGCGACAGTCCGGCGGCATGAATCCGGTGCAGATTATTACCGCTCACCTCTATTCTGCCCTTATAATCGTTCTTTAGACCGGCCATGGCCCGCAGCAATGTAGACTTGCCGCTTCCGTTTCGGCCAATCAGAGCTATAAGATGCCCGGCCCGGAACTCCGCGCAGGCATCATGCACAAGCTCGCGTTTACCATATGCAAGCGTAAGCCCCTTGACTTCAATCAGCGGGCCTTGGCCGAATTGTGCAGCACTATCCATACCACAACAGGAATGCCCAGCAATGCCGTGACGGCATTCACCGGAAGTACATAAATCTTTGAAACAATATCGCACAGAAGCATCACCGCACCACCTCCGAACATCGAAGCAGGCAAAAGCACTCTGTGGTCGCCGCTGCCGACTGCCATTCTCGCCACATGAGGCATTGCAAGACCTATAAATCCGATAGGACCGCAAAAGGCCGTAACGGTTCCGGCCAATAACGATGTGCTGGCAAACAGCACCATACGCCAGCGACGCACATCAACCCCCATTCCACGGGCATAATCCTCGCCCAATAGCATTAGATTAAGCGATTTCACCGCAGCCACAGCCAGAACGAGACCAATCCCCACAGCTCCGAGCATCACCCAGAGCCGGTCGGCCGTGACATCGCTCAGCGAGCCCATTGTCCAGATTACATAAGCTTTCAGTGAATGTTCATCGCTGAGATATTGAAGAATCTGGACCAACGCGCCTATTCCCGATGAAAACATCATGCCAAGAATAAGAATCACCATAATATCGGCGATTCGACGCCCCACAATCGTTATCACCGACAACACCGCCACCGAACCAATCCACGCAGCCCCGGCAATACCGAGATTGCCAAGAACCGGACTCAATCCCAGCAACGGTGCTCCCAATATCAGCAGCGCCACACCGAGCGATGCGCCACTGCTTATGCCAAGTACATAAGGCCCGGCCAGCGGATTCCTGAACAGGGTCTGCATCTGCAACCCGCTTACCGATAACGCCACACCGCACACAAGTGCCGTAACAGCTTTTACCAGACGTATGTCTACAACAATCCTGCGCGTGGCCTCAGAACAATCTCCGCCTGTCAGAGCGGCCCAAACATTACTTAAGGGTATGCCCACGGATCCGATGCCCAGATCCACAAGCATAAGAAACATCATGAATGCAGCCAGAGAGGCTATTATTGTCACCGGTCGCTTCATCACCTGTCGAGCTCTACATAATAGTATGTAGAATCGGTTCCTTTTCCGGTAAATATCGCATGCAGGTCGGATAGAACCCGGTCGGGGTACACTACGCCCGATTCATAGAAGTCGTTTCCGCCGCCAGGTGTCGAACGCTTGTTCGAGGCCCATACACTGCCTGAACGCACCGAGGGTATATCGGCGAAGCGGGGCAACACTCTTTTTAGTTCCTGAAGCGAAGACACGGCATCGACATTGAGCCACACATCGGCCTGCGATGCAAGCATGTAGGCCTCCTCCATATCAACCGGAGTGCTCGATGTGTTTGAGTTTCGATACACGTAGCTGCCGCCGGCGTCCTCAACCAGCCGTATCATATAGCTCCGGGATGCAGGCATGAACCAGCTTCCCTGATACGGCATGTTCAGCATCACTTTCGGGCGCTCAATGGAATCCGGCACATCAAGCCTGATTTGCTCATAACGTGTGACTATATCATGAAATATACGGCGTCCTTCGTCTCCCTTTCCGCATATCTCCGCCACGGCCACAAGCCACTCGGCCTTGCCTAAAGGCGATTGCTCGATAAACTCGTTAAGATATATATACGGAATGCCGAGTTCTCGCAATTTGGGTTCCATCGGACTCGGAGCTCCGATTCCGTACAGCATCACAAGGTCAGGCTCAAGCGACAGCAGAAGCTCATAATCGACATTCTCGCCCGGCCCTATGTCGGCAGGCTGACGCCGTTGTATCTCCGGATCGCTTATATAGCGCAAACCGCTTACACCCACTATCCTGTCGGTAAGTCCGAGCGCCGAAAGCATAGCCACATGGGTCGACGACATGCATACTATACGCTGCGCCGGTGCCCCTATGGAACATACGCCGTCGGGCGCCTTTCCGTCTCCCACATATAACGGAAGCGCAAAACCATAGCCGCCTGTGGTATCAGGCACGATTAAACGTCCGCCGCTCGATACATCGGACAATATTGTAAACGCAGCTTCCGATGGCGAATAAACGGTGTCAGCGAAGCCCGAGGCTCCGCTGTCTCCGTTTCCTGCACTGCCGCCGCATGCCGCCAGCGCCAGCGCTATGATCATGTATGGCGCGACACGTACCATTTATCCGCACTTCGATGTACCGCAACTGGTACAGATCAGACATCCCTCCTGATACACAAGAGTCTCGTTTCCGCAATTGGGGCACTTCTGGCCGGATGCCTTTGTTCCGTTCGGCAGATATTTCTTCAGTGCACGCTCCACACCCATCTTCCATGTGCTTATCGACTGAGAGTCGAGTTCCAGTCCGCCCACAAGTTTCAGCACCTGGTCAATAGGCATTCCGTATCGCAACACTCCCGATATGAGCTTCGCATAGTTCCAGTATTCCGGATTGAACTTATCGCTCAGACCTTCTATCGTGGTTTTATAACCGCGTTTGTTGATAAACTGGAAGTCATAGCGTTTATTTCCCTTTTCGTCGACTGCCTTGATTATCTTTCCGTGTGTTACGGATTTCGGGCAGAATATGCCGTCCTCATCATCGGCAAGACCGGTGAAAATCTCATAAGGATTCCCGTCGATAAGTCCGACGAACGCAATCCATTTCTCCTTGTTGTTCTGGAAGCGTACCACATCAGCCTCAAGTTCAACCGGGCGTTTGTGCACATGGGCTTTCGGCTCCGATGATGCTTCAGTTCCTTTCTTCTTTTCAAGCGCCACAAGCACACCTGAACGGGAACCGTCGCGATACACGGTACAACCCTTGCAGCCGCTTTTCCATGCCTCCACATACAACGCGTTTACAGTTTCCTCGCTCACATCGGACGGCAGATTTATAGTAACACTGATTGAGTGGTCGACCCACTTCTGTATCCGGCCCTGCATACGCACCTTCTCCAACCAGTCGATGTCGTTCGCCGTAGCTCCGGCATATGGCGAACGAGCCACCAGGGCATCGAGTTCATCCTGGGTATAGTCGTCTTTCACTTCTATACCTTCTATTTTCATCCAGTCGACGAATTTGGGATGATATACCACATATTCCTCGAAAGCATCGCCGTTTTCGTCAACAAAATCGACCCGCACCTCGGTATCCGACGGATTCACCTTGCGGCGGCGTTTGTAAACCGGCATGAACACCGGCTCGATACCCGATGTGGTACGCGTCATCAGCGAAGTGGTGCCGGTGGGTGCTATGGTCAGACAGGCTATATTACGGCGTCCGTGCTCGCACATACGCTCATACAGTTCCGGCGACTCTTTTGCCAGACGCTGAATGAACGGATTGGAGGCTTCGCGCTTTGTATCATATATCTCAAACGCGCCACGCTCCTCGGCCATTACCACGCTCGAGCCATAGGCTGCCACAGCCAGCGCACGGTGCACGCTTTCGCTGAATGCAGTGGCTTCAGCAGTGCCGTAACGGAGTCCCATTGCAGCCACCATGTCGCCCTCGGCAGTGGTTCCTACGCCGGTACGGCGTCCCAGTCCTGTCTTGCGCTTGATTTTTTCCCAAAGATTACGCTCGGTCGATTTCACCTCGTCGGTCTCGGGGTCTGAATCTATCTTTTTAAGTATAAGGTCGATTTTTTCCTGTTCCAGATCAATTATGTCGTCCATTATACGCTGGGCCTTGGCCACATGCTCTGCAAACAGATCGAAATCGAAACTGGCTTCGGCTGTAAACGGATTGCGCACATAGCTGTACAGATTTATAGCCAGAAGCCGACAGCTGTCGTACGGACAAAGAGGTATCTCGCCGCAAGGATTGGTACTTATGGTCCGGAAACCTAAATCCGCATAACAGTCAGGCACACTCTCGCGCGTGATAGTGTCCCAGAACAGCACACCCGGCTCAGCCGACTTCCATGCATTATTTATGATTTTCGTCCACAGCTCTCCCGCGTTTATATCC
>JAIDBM010000008.1 GCA_029056365.1 Muribaculaceae bacterium
ACCTTGTATCGGCTGTAAACACCGACCGCAACCACGACATAATTCTGGTGCCGGTAATACGCGGACATGTGGTGAATTTCGGCGACACTACCATGATTGCCGATAAATTCGCCAGACTGAAAAGCTTTTACAACAAGGTAATGCCGGTGAAAGGATGGGATTACTACGAAACAATATCGGTGAAGTGGAGAGGACAGATTGTAGCCACCCGACACGACAAACCGAAAACACCCGAGCTCGACATCGCGCCCGAAGAAGCATATCTCACAGCGGTCACCGACTCGATGCTCACCACTCCGCTCGAATACCCCAGGGAACTCATCAACTCCTCCACTCCGCAATAGCACACGGAAAAACATACCAACAGCAAAACAGATATAATCCAAGCGCATGGAACCCAGATATATAGTAGCAATTGAAATCGGCAGCAGCAAGATTCACGGCGCAGTGGCAGCCGTGGATCCCGACAGCGGCACCATGCAGGTGGTAGCCTCCGAAATGCAGCATGCCGCCAACTGCGTACGCCACGGCCGCGTGAGCAACGTCCAGGAAGTTTCCGACCTGGTAAACGGAATAATCCGCAAACTCGAAAACTGCCAGGCTATAATGCCACGCAAAATCAGCGAAATCTATCTCGGACTCGGAGGCCGGTCGCTCACTACCGTACACACCAAGGCAAGCCTTGACTTCGCCGGCGAAACCGAAATCACCGCCGACACAATCAAGAGGCTCAAAAAAGAGGCTGAATTCGGCCTTACCACTACAAAAAGCATTCTTGAGTTGCTGTCGAGGCGATACTATGTCGACAATACCGAAGTGACAAACATGGCCGGCACATTCGGGTCCCGCGCAAGCATCGACTTCACCACTATCGTATGCGCTCAGGAAAACCGTGCGAATCTCGAACGGATAAAACTCGACTCCGCGATACTGCGCCGACGCAACTATCTGATAAGGCCGCTGGCAATCGCCGATATGGTTCTTGAACCCAACGAACGGCAACTCGGATGCGCCCTCATCGACTTCGGGGCCGAAACCACAACACTGAGCATATACAAGGAAGGTGTGCTGCAGTTCGCCGTTACCCTGCCGTTAGGTTCCAGACATGTGACCCGCGACCTGATGAGCGGTCTGAAACTCACCGAAGACCGGGCGGAACAGGTAAAAAAAGAACTCGGAAACGCAATCAACGAACGGCCCGGCGGAACCCCGCTGTCGGCCGAGCAAGTGGATATAAACCAGTTCGTGCACGCCCGCACCGGCGAAATCATCGCCAACGTGATACATCAGGCCGAAGCCGCCGGATACAAGGTCGGTGACCTTCCCGCCGGAATCATAGCCGTGGGCGGCGGCGCACGCCTGCGAAACTTCCTGCAGGCTCTGTCAACACAGTCGAAAATGCGTGTACGGCTCGGTGTAGCCGACCCGCAGATACATCTGTGCGCCGGACTCGACCCCGACCGCGACATCGACATAATAGCACTGCTGAAAGCAGCAGCCGAAAAACCCGGCAATTCCTGCCTGTTCCTCGATGAGACTCTTGTGGAGGAAAAAACCGACGACAGAAATATCGACCAGTATGCCGAAAACAACACATCGGCCCGGCGTGTTGTAAACGAATCCGACAGCGACCTGCTCGACGACGACCCCGACGAGGAGGCTGAACAGGAACCGCGCAAAAAACAAGGCTGGCTGAGCCGCATGCTCAACCGACGCAAAGCCGACGAACGGCGCGAAAAACTGATTGAAGACGCACGGCGCGAAGAAGAAGAACGTCGGTATCAGCAGGAAGAACGCCAGCTCGAAGACCAACGCATACGCGAACGCCGCAACGAAGAACGTGAGGCCAGGCGCGAGGCCAGACGTATCGACCAGCAGGTCATTGACGCGATGGCCGATGAGGATGACGATGACGACGATTTCTCGGAAATAGACTATCACCAGTCGCGCAACATCATCGACAAGTTCAAAAACAAGGTAACAAGCTTTCTCGAACGCGGAAACGAAGCCGACCTTGACGACCGCAACGATTAACCCACCCAGACGAAACCTTTAGCAAATATGGCAAGTGAATACATGTCGCCCGACGACCTCCAGTATATCGACAAATACAATCAGCCCGACTACGACCCCGACCGGATAATGGTGATTGGCGTGGGCGGTGGTGGCAGCAACGCTGTCAACCACATGTTCCGCCAGAATATCCAGTGCGTGTCATTTGTGGTAATCAACACCGACCAGCAGGCGCTGAGGCGCTCGCCGGTTCCCACCAAAGTGCTGATAGGCCCTACTGTAACCAAAGGACGCGGTGCCGGAAACATTCCCGAAAAAGCTTTTCAGGCCGCTGAAGAGAGCGCGGCCGACATCGACCGCCTGTTCACCGACGAAACCGATATGGTGTTCATCACCGCCTCGATGGGCGGTGGCACCGGCACCGGTGCCGCTCCGGTTGTGGCCCGCATTGCCCGTGAAAGAGGACTCCTTACCGTAGGCATCGTTACTATTCCGTTCCTTTTCGAAGGCATGAAGAAAATCAACAAGGCACTCGCCGGAGCGGAAGAAATGCGCAAGTATGTCGACACCCTTCTGATAATAAACAACGAGCGTCTGTCGGAAATATATCCCAGCCTGCGCTTTGAAGAGGCATTTGCAAAAGCCGACGACACTCTGTCGACCGCCGCTCGCTCCATTGCCGAAATCATAACCAACGACGGCTATATAAACCTCGACTTCAACGATGTCGACACCACTTTGCGAAACGGCGGAACCGCACTCATTTCTGTAGGATACGGCGAAGGCGAAAACCGCGTTACCAACGCCATAAACGACGCCCTGCACTCTCCGCTGCTGAAAAACGCCAATGTGTTTTCTTCGCAGCGCCTGCTGTTCAACCTCTGCTACTCGCGCGAGGCCGAACAGGCATTCAAGGCCGAAGAAGCACGCGAACTGTCGGCCTTTATTACAAAAATCGATTCTCAGGTGGAAGTCGATGTAATATGGGGTATCACATACGATGAATCGCTCGGAAACCGCGTGAAATTCACAATCCTCGCCGCCGGTTTCGACGACGACAGCGATACCGAATCGGCGGTGCCCGCTCCTGCCGCCGCTCCTGCAGTACCGAACGATGAAAACAGGGCCAAACCCATCGACAAAGAAAAAATAGGCGACTATTACGGACGCGACAAAATCGACGACCTTCAGCGACTGAAAGAGCAGCAACGCTACATAATTCTTAATCCGGACCAGATCGACAACGATGAAATAATCGAAACTCTCGAGCGTACACCGGCATACAACCGCGACAAAAAAATGGCGGTCCAGGGCGTGAAAGCCCCCGGACAGGCCATGCCGCTTACCCAGCCGCAGAACTCTCCGGCAAGACCCGCCGCAACCGACAGAAACCAGCATGCCGACGGACGCCAGCCGAAACAAGGCGGCAACGTGGTTTTCTTTTCCGATGATGACTGACATAACCTGAACTTTATTCTCCTCTGATATGAAACGACTTGTAATATCCACTGGCGCCGGAATGAGCGCCGAAAGCGGCATCAGCACCTTCCGCGATGCCGGCGGCCTGTGGGAACAGTATCCTGTGATGCAGGTTGCCTCGGCCGAAGGATTCGCGGCCGACCCCGAACTGGTACACCGCTTCTACAACGAACGCCGGCGCCAGCTGATCGACTGCGTGCCCAACGAAGGACACCGGATTATCGCCGAGCTTGAAAAACGCTTCGATGTGTATGTAATAACACAGAATGTCGATGACCTGCACGAACGTGCAGGTTCTTCGAATGTGCTGCACCTGCACGGAGAACTCATGAAGGCCCGCGCGATCGATAACGAAAGTCTCACTTTCAGACTTACGCCGGAATCCTACGTCACCACAGTCGACAGCCTGTTCGACGGTCACAGGGTGCGCCCGCACATTGTTTTCTTCGGTGAGGCGGTACCTAATTTCGAGCCGGCCACGGAAATTGCGGCACAAGCCGATATATTCGTGATTATAGGCACTTCACTTGCCGTATATCCTGCGGCCTCGCTGCTGCATTACGTACGCAAAGGTGTGCCGGTGTATTACATCGACCCGAATCCGGCCGAAGTACCGCCGGGTGTAACCGTTCTGCGCTGCGGAGCCTCCGAAGGTCTCAGACGCCTCGCCAGTATGATATAGAGCCGGAACCGGCTCTAATCAGAACGTACATGTAAACGTAAAACCGAAACCGTTGCCTACCGGACCGGGAAGCAATGACGACTCTATTCCGCCCGATGGCCTGCGACCCATATGCAGCCGCCGGGCTTCGTTTCCACGGAACAGACCTATGACCTCGTTCACCGGGTCGATCAGAAACACCACAATGTTGCCAAGCACAGGCGATCCGGCCAGACGGTAGTCGTGCGACACTATGTGCCGCTTGAGGCGATAGAAGCACTCGCCTATCACAGACCCTACAATCGGGGTCACCACAAGGTCCTGATACGACGGACGCTCCATAAAGGCCTCTATGCCGAATTCCCAGCCGATAGTGGATATACATGCCGAATACAGCAGCGACTGATAGAAATTGAATCCCTGCGAGCGTGCCGACATGAAATACACCGCTCCGGCATACGGGTGCAGCACATAGTTGAACACCGGATTGTCGTGATCCCACTCCGGACCCTTTTTGAACACATTCCTGAACCAGCGTTTGAACGGCGGAGTCTGCTGTATGGAGGCCCGGTTCCACGATGTTGCATCCTCCGGAAGGCATTCCAGGACAAACAGAGTGGAAACATATGCGCCACACAGCACTGCGGTGTTTATCCACATCTTGTGCCAGTCGGGCGAACTGCCGGTGAGCGAATATGGCATCTGGTATATATTTATCGGCTTATGGCGGTTGGCACCGTTGAACAATGCCTGCGATGTAGTATCGGGCCTGAGCCGCTCCGGCAGCGTCAAAGGCAGCATCACGGATGAATAATACGTACTGACCGGTGCCGGTATCGAATCCGGACGGAAGGCGCACGCAACGCAAGGAACAGTCCTTACCGAGTCGGGCGCCTCCGGATTCTGTGCCGATGCGGCGGAATAAACGGCAAGCATCAGCGAAATAATGATGAATAGTATCGGACGCATGACAGCAGATTTGATTATCATTAGTTGATGCATATATAACAACCGGCGGCATTGCACGGTTTGAGTTAAATTATCAAAACAAACATGAGACAATATGGTTACTAAACTTGGCTGTTTGCCCACTTTTTTGTTATTTTGTTTCATGAAACAACGGGCGCTTCGCCACGGTCTAATCACAAACCATCACAACCAGTCAGTAAGATGTCAAACAATACGGCTCTTGGCAAAATTCTAATCGTTGACGACGACGAGAACATTGCCGACCTGCTATCCGTAAACCTGCGTAGCGAAGGCTATCAGGTTGATACTATATCGCAGGCCTCCGATGTTTTGCATCTCGACCTTAGTGACACAAACCTGGTTATCGCTGATGCCATGAAGCAGAACTTCAACGGCATGCAATTACTTGAAAATCTGAAAGAAAATCCAGCTACAAGCCATCTCGGATTTATAGCTACCTCATCGGACGATTCCGAACGATGCGTAATAGAAGCCCTCGACAAAGGTGCCGACGACTATGTGGTGAAGCCATTCTCGCTCCGTGAACTGATTGCCCGTATCAGATCGGTGCTGCGTCGGCATGCCGTGCAGGCACGCGTATCGCCCTCGAACCGCCTTTGCTTCCAGACCCTTGTCGTGGACCTCACCACACGCATCGTCACCGACGACGGCATGCAGTTGCCATTGTCGCGCACGGAATACCTCATACTGGTGCTGCTGCTTAAAAACATCGGAGTGCCGACATCACGCAGGGAAATATTCAACAACGTATGGAAAGACTCGCCCGAGATGAGCAACGACCGTATTGTCGACACCAATATATCCCGGCTTAGAAAGAAACTCGGCGATGTCGGAAGCTATATCCAGAACCGTTCAGGACTGGGTTACATGTTCGTTATGTAGTGTAACGAAAAATAAAAAACATGTTATACAACATAATTTAAAAACATTTCGTACCTTTGCATCGTTTTAGGTAAAACCACCTTTCGACAGAGGTTGACCGGGCGGTCGGCCGATTTCCAAGGTAAATAAGGTAAAGATGTATAACTAAAAGGTTTCAACTATGTTACATTTTTTTAGAAAGGCGATTGAAAGCTACTGCAAGGCTTGCGCCACAGTCTACAATCCCACACACCGCGAATTCTAACTCTGATTCACATGATATGCCTGTAATAAGGTATATCTTTAACACACAACAACGGCCATCTCCCGCTCGGGCAGATGGCCGCTGACGTATTTGGCGAAACGTATGGCCTATGCGTGTTTCTTGCGGAACTGCTCGCGCAGACTGTCGACTACATTTATAATATAGTCGCCGGTTCGTTCCAGGTCGCTTATAATATCCATATAATAGATACCGGCCTGATAGGCATAGTGCTGGCGGTTTATATTCTCCACATTGGCATTACGGAGAGTGTTGCGCATGTTGTTGATTTCGCGTTCCTTGTTGTACGACTGCATCAGAGTGCTCTGGCTCACGTTCTCGATGTCGCTCAGCTGGGTGTTCATCAGGTCCATGGCCTCCTTCACATACGAGTACATCGTGTCTATATTACGGTATATCTCATCGTTGAACTCGGCCTGACTCTCGATTTTGCGGGCCATGATTTTTCCTATGCCCAGACAGCAGTCGGCAATACTCTCTATTTCGGCTATGATAGTGAGCATTCCGGCAATCTTCATCTTACCCTCGTTCGAAAGGCGCCCCTCGGCACAACGGTTGAGATACTGGGCGATTTCAAGCTCCATACGGTCGGAAATATCCTCATATTTCTCAATACGCGAATACAGTTTATTATACTCCTCCGAACCCTCTTTGGTATGTATCAGAGTCTGACCCATTACAATCATACGGCCCACACGCTCGGCATATACACTGATTTCCTTTTCGGCCTGTGCTATATTCAGTTCGGCCGCATTCATCAGACCGCCGCGAATGAACTTGAGGCTGAACTCCTCGTCGTCGCCATGCTTCTTGTTCGGCACAAGCCACTCAACTATGCGTACATAAAGTTTGGTAAACCATATCATTATGCTAAGGTTCACAAGGTTGAACGTGGTGTGGAATATCGAAAGTCCGAACGAAACGCTCATCTGCATTTTCGCCACAGCCATCTGGGCATCGCTCACTCGCTGATAGAGGTCGTTGCCGGCAGGAAGCGAATTGTTGAAAAGATTGTTGTAGACCTGCGGGTCGTTGGCCTCCAGACTGTTCACAAAGCCGAACAGGGCGTCCGGATCGCCCTGGCCAATGACTTCGGTAAGCCATGCGTTGAATTCGGCGAACGGAATGAATATGCACACACACCACACGGTGCCGAGCAGATTGAACAGCAGATGCCCCATGGCCGTGCGTTTGGCCGCCACATTGCCGCTCATCGAAGCCAGTATCGGAGTGATTGTAGTTCCGATGTTGGAACCAAGCACCAGCGCACATGCCAGGTCGTAACCGATCCAGCCCTTGCTGCACATGATAAGCGTGATGGCGAACGTGGCCGCCGACGACTGTATCACCATCGTAAGCAACAGACCCACAAGAAGGAATATCAGAATCGATGTGACTCCCATCGAGGCGTAATGCTTCAGATAGGCAAACATTTCGGGATTGCTCTGAAGGTCGGGAACATAAGTACTTATCATGTCCAGACCCATGAACAGGAAACTGAATCCGATAAGGAACTCGCCCATGCTCTTGGCCTTGCTCTTGTTCGACAGAAGCAGCACCACCGCCACAGCTATGAGCGGAACCACAAACGTGGAGATATTCACCTTGAATCCGAACAAGGCTATGACCCAGGCTGTGAATGTTGTTCCGACA
Source organism: Muribaculaceae bacterium (assembly GCA_029056365.1). Taxonomy (GTDB): domain Bacteria; phylum Bacteroidota; class Bacteroidia; order Bacteroidales; family Muribaculaceae; genus CAG-873. The sequence goes on from JAIDBM010000008.1 coordinate 7,941, forward strand.
TTCGCGCCCATTATCACAGCCATCGACTGGGCAAGTGTCATCAGACCGGCGTTAACGAAACTTACCACCATCACCGTCGATGCCGATGAACTCTGAACCAAGGCAGTGATAGCAAAACCTGTGAGTGTGCCGGTGAAGCGGTTGCGCGTCATGGCCGACAAAATGTTACGCAGGCGGTCACCAGCCGCTTTAAGCAATACATAACACCAAACCATAATACCCGAGGGCTGTTTATCTACGGCAAGAAGGTGATGAGGTAAAGAATGAAGAAAGCGGCACGTGACCGCCGGCGGAAAAA
>JAIDBM010000080.1 GCA_029056365.1 Muribaculaceae bacterium
CGACGCTCCGACCAGCCTTTTTCAGACCACAGAACTTTTTAGACCAGAGATCCAGAGATCTATAGAAAATTTAATCACTAATCATTTTTCTTCAATGAAGTCGGAATGAAGTAACGTCGGCGACCTCGCCGACGAATTGCCCGGGTTCAAGTCTATTCGACATGAGACTATAGAACTTTTTTAGACTATAGACCTATAGATTAATATACATGCTCTGTTTTTTTCATGACATATAATCGTACCTATAATTCTATAGTCTAAAAAAAACTATAGCGCTATAGTCGTAAAAACTCTATAGTTCTATAGTTTTAAAAATAAGTTCTATAGTCTAATCAAGCTAAGGCATAGTATTTATTTCGATGACTCCGCAGTCTGTCCGGCAGACGCTGCTGCAGCCGGAGACGTTTTACGCTGCTTGTCGTTTCGGTCGCGACGAGCCTTGTCGGCCTTGTGATTATGAGCCATTTTATTATGATTCATAGCCCTTACCGGCTGATCCTGAAGATAAAAATCCTCAAGGAACACAACATAGTTGTCCGGACCCAATATCGATTTAAGATCGCTGAGATACTGCCGTTTCTCTGCCTGATATTCTGCGCGGGCCACGGAATCATTCTGCCTGCGCTCAGTCCGACGGGCGGCAGCCTGCGAACGACGAGCCTCGCGACGCTTCTGATCGAGCTGACCTATTTTTTCCTTCTGGTCGGCAGTAAGATTCATCTTGTCGAAAACCGACCGTCGTTCCGCACGTTTTTTTTCAGCCTTTATCACCTTGCCGCACTTCTGTGCCTTGTCGCATTTCTGCTCGCTGCCGCATTTCTTTCCGCCGTTACATTCTGTACGTGTACACGACTCATTATCCGAGACACCAGCGGCCTGGGCATTTCCGCCGAAAGCCAATATCGACATCGCCACAAGGGCAAGACTTAAGAATTTCTTTTTCATGATTGTTGTTTCTGTTTTTGAATTGTTTTACTATTTCTTTTTCTTCCGTTATACGCCTTTTTGACAGAAATAACAGCTTTCAGTTTAACTGATTCCGAGCATTTAACCGAATTTTAACAACTCTCGAACCTCAATCATAAAATTCATATATAAACAATAAAAATCAATGCAATAGCCCCCGGAGCTATGAAACGCAGACTGAATACCAGCGCGTTCAGCAGCATACGCGGCGCAGGTTTCAGCTCCAGGTCGAATGTCTGCCGCTTGAGCACCCAGCCGACGAATACCGAAATGAGCATTCCGCCAAGAGGCATAATAATGTTGCTCGCCACATAGTCGAAAAGCTCGAATATGGTTTTGCCGCAGACAGTGAAATCCGACAACGGGCCGAACGACAGAGCACACAGTGTGCCCAGCACCAGAACGATGCCACTGTTGAGCGCCACAGCCTTCCTGCGGCTCATGCCCCACTGCTCGCTCAGATATGCCACACTGATTTCACTCATCGATATTGTGGACGTAAGCGATGCCAGCAGCAGAAGCAGAAAAAACAACGTCGACCATACCGCTCCGCCAGGCATACGGTAAAATATATCCGGCAGTACCTCGAACACCAGCTTCGGTCCGGCGGCAGGTTCCGCCCCGAAGGTGAACACTGCCGGAAATATTATAACACCTGCTATCAGGGCGACAAGCGTGTCGAGTCCGGCAGTTGTGGCCGCACTCTTGAGCAACGGCGTGGCCGGACTGAAATAACTTGCATATATCATCATTGTGCCCAGGCCGAGCGATAACGAAAAGAAAGCCTGGCCGAGCGCGCCAAGTATCACCGATGAATCCACTGTGCTGAAGTCAGGCCGGAACAGGAACTCAAGTCCGGAGGCCGCGCCAGGTAAAAGCAGCGAATTAACCGCCAGAGTCACCAGAAGTATAAACAGAAGCGGCATAAGCAGATTCGACACCCGTTCTATGCCCTTGCGCACTCCGCCGAGAACTATTGCACAATTCAGGCCAAGTATAACCACTGTCCAAAGCACACAGCGCCACCCGCCGGTAAAACGGTCGAACGCAATCTGCCGCTCAGACGATGCCACTGCATCGAGAGTTCCGGCGAGCGACTGAAGCAGATACTCGATAGTCCAGCCGGCCACCACCGAATAAAATGAAAGTATAAGCACCGAACCGAGTATGCCGAGCACGCCCACACTCTGCCACCACCGGCCGCCCCGGGGAGCCAGAGTACGGAATGCGCCGAAAATGTTGCGCCGCGATGCCCGACCCATAACAAACTCGGCACAGATTACCGGAATACCTATTACCGCTATGCAGGCTATATATATTATAAGGAAGGCGCCCCCGCCGTGCGTGCCGGCCTCATATGGAAAACGCCATATGTTGCCCAGCCCCACAGCCGACCCTACGGTAGTGGCGATTACTCCGAGTCGTGTGGCAAAATGCGGTCTGTTTTGTGTCATAAGTAAGTCATAAATATGTATTATCATGCAAAAATACACACATTCAAGCAATCTGCTTGCTATTTTCACCCGTTTTATCAAATATTAATACTTTTTACCCCAACAACGCTTAATACTTCTCATTTCGCAATAGCATTTTGCTATCATAAAACCCCGAAACAAGCGCATGACAGCACATTTTTTTGTATTATTGCAGTAAAAAAACACTTAAAATTATTTGCATTTAAAAAATATTTTGTAATTTTGCACCATCAGCCAATCACAAAGACTGCTGTCGATCATTTCCAAAATTTCCAAAATTATTCATTCTGTCTAATTCCTATTTGGTATGAAGAAAATTTACACTCTGTCACTTGCTGTTGCCGTTGCACTGACTGCCAATGCAAGCCAAGATTTGAAACTCCGCACCAATGCTGTGTCTAAAACACGTGTTGAAGGTGCATCGGCCACTATAGCGAAAAATGGCCTCCAACTGCAGGCCCTCACTCAGGCCGAGCTTCACCGGGCTCAGAAAGCACAGGCATCGCACAGCATTGAAGGCGAATACACTATCACCATAAACGACTGCTACTTCGAAGATTCTGTAGGTGAATTCGAAGAAGACTGCACCATTGCCCGCACAGGCAGTACTCTTATTCTGTCATGCCCCTACTTCCCGGTGGAAGTGCATCTTGAATATGACGAGGCCTCTGGCAAAATCACTGTAAAAAACGAACCACTCGGCTTGTTCAATGTAGGCGGCGGACAGTATTACATTCAGTTCGAACCTCTTGTATATGACTGGAATCAAGGAAACGCCATTCCCGGCACTATCTACACTGCCCAGTTCGATGCCACCACCGGCATTATAACATTCCCATCCGACTCCGGCTTCGCCTGGATTGCCTACAACGACTCATACTACGAAGAGCCTTACAGCTATGTCGATGCATTCGATGTTATCGGTCTTGTATCGTCAGCCGAAAAAGGCGACCCGAACGAAGACTGGACCTCGCTCGGAAATGCTACCCTCACCGACGGATGGGTACTTCCGGCATTCGGTATCGATCAGAATGATGCCTCGAACAAATATAAAGTAGAGTTGCAGCAGTATAAATTCGACAGCAACATATATCGCCTCGTCGATCCATATCACGGCGACTGTCCGGCTGCGCAATACAACGAATCAAGCAAAACAGGATACATCCAGTTCGATGTAACCGACCCCGACCACGTGCTCTTCCTGCCTGTTGAAGCTGGCTTTGCGAACTCGGAATTGGAAATCACTAAGTTATACTGCATCAACACTATCGCCGTATTCACCGCAATAACAGGCACTTCTGTCAGCGAAACCATCGGACTCCTCGAAGCAAACGGATACAACGTTCCATACACCACATTCAAAGACGGAGTCGTGACTCTGACTTCCTACAAGGATAATGACCAGTGGGTATCGGATGCATGCTTCGGTATTCAAGGAGAACAGGCCGCCGGCTATATCTGGAACGATCAAAACGAAAAACCAATCGATATGTTCGCCCAGATTGTATTCCCGACTGAGATTAATTCAGTAGGCGACATAGCAGTGTCGGAAAACAACGGCCCGGTACGCTACTATAACCTTCAGGGCGTGGAAATAAGCGAACCCACAAGCGGAGCCCTCGTAATCCGCGTACAAAACGGAAAGGCAAAAAAGACTCTCATAAAATAACACACAAACGATTTTTTCTAAAAGGCTGCGTCGATGATGACGCGGCCTTTTTTATTCTCATGTTCTGTTGTCTGATTACAGACCACAGAACTTTATAGACTATAGAACTTTTTTAGACCAGAGAACCAGAGTACTATAGAAATTTTAATCAATCATCATTTCTCATCAAAGAAGTTGAAATGAAGTAACGTCGGCGACCCCGCCGACGATCCGACCAGCCTTTTTCTGACTTCAGAACTTTTTTTAGACCAGAGAACCAGAGTACTATAGAAATTTTAATCAATCATCATTTTCCATCAAAGAAGTCGGAATGAAGTAACGTCGGCGACCCCGCCGACGATCCGACCAGCCGTTTTCTGACTTCAGAACTTTTTTTAGACCAGAGAACCAGAGTACTATAGAAATTTTAATCAATCATCATTTTCCATC
>JAIDBM010000081.1 GCA_029056365.1 Muribaculaceae bacterium
TTTATCACCATCACGGCATCGGGGTTTACAACAAGCACCAGAATCACAACCTCATCGATATGACTGGTATCAAAATAATTCTTTACCGGATCGTAGTTGGTAGGCACGGCTATTACCACGTAATCCGCATCGGAGTACGCGCTTCTGCCATCGAGTGTGGCCCGGAGATCAAGATTGTTCCCGGAAAGATATTTTTCAAGATATTCATCCTGAATCGGTGATATTCCTCGGTTTATGCTGTCTATTTTTTCAGATATGACATCCACCGCTGTCACATGGTTATGCTGTGCCAACAATGTGGCTATACTAAGTCCTACGTAGCCTGTTCCGGCAACTGCTATTTTCATCAGTGTGCATTAAAAGTTATTCACCAACAAAATTAGTAAAAAATTATTAACCCGACAAATATTCCCGGGCCAAGAGCCGATATGCGCATTCGGAATACACATCCTGATTCTACATCCGGCAAACCTCAACACCTTCCTCAAAGGCGTTGTCCGCCACGATACAATTTTTTGGTATTTCTACCCGTTCGACCCCCGTGCCATAAAAAGCGTACTGCCCGATATACGACAACGAGGATGGAATTGCGATATGTTTCAACGATGTACAATTCATAAAAGCCATATCTTCAATTGTTTCCAATGAGCAAGGCAATCGAACGTCTTCAAGCTGCCTCAATCCGGAGCAGGTATCGTCAATGGATATTCTCCCCTGCGGACAATATAATTTTTTCAGATTGCCGAACCTGCCTACTTCCTGAAACACGACATCGAATCCGTTGCCATACGCATCTTCTGTATAGATATTGAACTCAGAGCCGAAAACAAGGCTTTTGATTTTATCGAACAAGGCCGTACACCTCAATGCATCCAGATAAACCCTGAACTCCTGCACATCATTATCCATCACGATAGCAGAAATGTTTTCCTGATTCGATATTCCAACTTGCAGACGGCCCTTCAGTACCGAATCCAGAATAGAATGCAACGTGCATCCTCCGCTACTATAACCAGATACGTTTTTTTCAATATAATATTGGCTGAACATATTAATCAGCGTGCAGAAATCAGGAAATATCACCGAATGCAGACTGTCGCACCCTTTCACCGCAAGTTGTGCGGCGGCACCTTCCGGATAGCTCACCCCAAACTCTATGGTCTGCAGCATGGGCGAGTCGTTCAATATTGAGCCTGAGACAAACGACATTCTGCGGGGAAATTTAAAGTGCCTGATCCGGGCATATGACGTCATATTCCGAAGAACCCGCACGTTGTCGGGTATGCGGATTTCCTTTACCTTTAGATTCGACAGATGAAACTCCTTCGGTATCTGCGCACTGTCGCATCCTACTAAAAATGTATATAGCCTGACCTTGCCGACTGATATGAATTCCGGTATTCTGATTTCGTCAGGAATGGATTTCGCATCAAGCTTTCCGAGTATCGACACAGCTCCATCCGCTTCTCCGTCATCACGGTACGAACGGTTCTGCCAGCAGGAATCCCGGTTAATCTCCCACAGCCATCCTTCTGGAGTAACATAAATCTGCCCCCTGTGTGCAAACAGGTACGCGTGCAGCTCGGACACATCGCCTTTGTCGGCGGCGAAATCCGACAGAGACGCAGTATCGGATGTTATTCTGTCGATGAATTTTTTCACTTTCCTGTATTTTTATCGGCAAGTCTCTTGAAGAATGTGCTTATTGATGTGAGAAACGAGCATGAGTGTTTTTGGTCTGCCCGGCTCGTCTTCCTCTCCTTTTCAATTATGGCCTGCACCTCCTCGTTACAATCGACAGCGGCAAACTCATAATCAGGCAATGCTTCCGAAAGCAGTCTTACGGCATATGCAGTCAGAGCTGCATCAAAACGCTGCCTTCTCGGAGTGGTATCGACCCATGGTTCATCCGGCGCAATTTTAATTCTATCATGCGACACACTGCCCGTTATCGGAGCTAAAGCACGACATGCAACGTCCTTATCGGCCTCAAGGTTATCAGAAAAATAAACCGTGTTGACACATTTTACCGTGCCATATTGCGGGGGAATATCATTGTCAACGCTTACAACAGCCGATGGTTCCACCGTTACAGTTCTAACGGTCAATATTGCAACTTTTATCTGCTTTTTCATGTGTTTTAAATCAGTTTCGACAATAAGAGGTTCAACAATAAGGAGTTCCTGTAAATTCTATACCTTGTAAAGTTACGCAAAGTTTCTGATTTAACAAAATAAAAAACAAGGATGTGTCGGTTTTTCAGCGCAGAAAATCACATAAAATCAGCGCAGAAAATCGGGAGCCTGAAGAAATATGCCGAATGCGATGCCGAAGTTCCAGTTATGCGCCGGAACCGTGCAATAATTGGCATAGGCGCTCAATGTGGCGAAAGGAAAGGCATAAGCCGCAGTCAGCTCACAAAATAGCTGCGGGTCGGCAAACCAGTCGCCATAACGCGCTCCGGCTCCGGTTTCCGACAAGCGGTCGCGTACAATACCGCGCACAGGCACAAAACCATTCGCACTCAGCCGCACACTCACATTATCGTTATAACGGTAAACAGGCACTACTCCTATCCCTACATAGCTATTGGCCCTAAGTCCGGGATTAAAACTATTATAACTCGACGGCGTAGGCGTGAACTGCGGAGCACTAATCACCGATGCCGCATAACTGCTTTTGTCGATTTGTCGGGTCGACAGCATCAGGTCGCCATCGATACCGAGCGACCAGTGCGGATGCAGTGCCGCATAGTGTCTGCACCTGAGATTCAACTGTGCCCATTTTGAGTTCTCACAATCAATTGTGTATGGCAGTAGCGACGCACGTTCAAGCCGATGCTTGCCCATAAACCCTGTAAGCGATGCCTCGTAGTTGTGTCCGCTAACCGGGAAATCAATAGAGCCGAGAGTGTTGGATGTATACCGCAGATAAACCTGTGCAAGATCATGATACAGACGGTCGCGCCCGTTTCTGTAGTCCGGAGCATAGGCCTGTTCATAAAAACTGTCGTACAGATGCCCGTAGCCGGCCCCAAGTTCCACCACACCCGAACGTCCTGCCGGAGCGCACCAGCGCAATCGCCCGAAATACTGGTAATCGAGCACAAAGGCAGGGGCGGATTCCTCAAAGAAAAAACGGTCGTCCTCGCTATATTTCTTTCGGCTGAACACGCCCTGCAATGCAAGCGATGTCTGAATTCCGGTACGAAGGAATATGCGTCCGTTTACCGTAGCCGCCATATAACTCTGGCCCACCCAGGCACTGGCATCGGCCGCAAGCGAATTGAAACTCAGTCGGGAATATCCGGCAGATAGATAAATATAACTGTTTGTCGACGATGTAATCCAACCGCCGATTCCTACATGATAGTCATCTTTTATCGATGCATCAAGGTCGAGTCCAAACAGTCCGCTTCCCTTATCGTATCGCGACTGTATTCCCAGATCCCGGATCTTGCCCGATGATACAGCCTGATAAAAAGCATCGCGGGCATCCGACACCCCTATTGTATCACTTGTTTTCCTGGATTCGAACAGACGCGCGATATATTCGTTCTGACCCGGCGTAGCGCCTGTGACCTTAACACTGTCGAAACGCAGATAAGGAGTCTGCGACTTGAAAACCTCGCGCTGAAGCCTTCGTGCCTCATGCGAAATACGGCCATGGACCCTGCGTCCGATACTGTCGATCATCGACATCGTTTTCTCATAGCCTATATTGTATATTTCCCGGGCCTGAGGAAAATCAAGCAGGCCGAACCGGTCGACATCAACCCGAATCTTTATACCCTCGTCTGCCGGCAGACTGTAATCGGCATTCTGCACAACAAGATTTTCTATCTGGTCAAGCAGCGAAGTCTGCGGACCGCTGTCCGACGACGACACATCCACACCTATCATTATATCGGGAGCGAATGTCGACCGCATTACATCAACCGGAAAATTATCATAAATTCCTCCGTCGTAAAGCAGCATACCCTCGAACTCTGTAGGCTGGAACACCGCCGGAAAACTCATCGACGCCCTGATTGCATCGCCAAGACTGCCATGATCAAGCACCACCTTCCGGTGTGCCGCCACATCAGAGGCCACACACCGGAACGGAACCATCAGCCGGTCGAAATCGCCTCCTGTCTGAGCCGTAAATCCCGAGAAGAGTTCCATAAAGGCAAAATTCATTGGTATCGGCGATATAAGCGATGCCGGAACAGCCGACTGAATACTGTCGCGTTTACCTCCCACGCTGAAATTGAACATGGCCGGAGTCGACTCCGGCATGGTGAAGTTATACCTCAACGACGGATTTATCCTGCCTGTCGACCAATAAGAGAAGTCTTTCGACAGAATCAGCTCCAGCATCTCATCGGTTGTATACCCCGCCGAATACAGGCCGCCTACAATGGCTCCCATCGAAGTGCCCGTAACAAAGTCTATCGGTATGCCGGCATCTTCAAGAGCCCTTATAACACCTATATGGGCAATGCCCTTGGCTCCGCCGCCGCTCAGCACAAGCCCTACCGACTGTGCGCCGCCACTCGCATGCCGCCTATGTGGCTCCGGCAGACTGTCGGAACCACATTCCGCGTATACCGACCTGAACGGAAGCAACATAAGCAATACAATGAGTATATTAAGGGAACCATGACACCCAAGCGGCCACTTAAGAGCCGGTTCGACAATAAATTTGGATCCGGTTTGCATGTATAATGTTTTTACCTTGCAAAATTGCAAATTTTTACCGACATAATCACTACCTTTGTGTCATGAAATTAATAATACCCGATAAATTTCGAGGTACTCTGAGCGCGGCAGAAGCCGCCAGCGCCATTTCCGAAGGTCTTGGCGGCAAATGCCTTTGCCTGCCTATGGCCGATGGCGGGGAAGGCACAGCCGCAGCCCTGCCTGGATTGAATGTTATAGAAAGTGCCTCTGTAATAGGTCATGGCAGTCCGACACACGCCCGACACATTCTTCATCGCAGTTCATACGATCTTGGCTCCGCGATAAAAAAAGCATTGGAAACACAGACTTCCGACATATACATTGCAGTCGGCGGCACAGTCACAGCCGACGGAGGCACCGGCATGCTGCAGGCGCTTGGCGCTCGTTTTCTCGACAAACACTGCCATGTGATTGAAAATCCGCTTTGTCCACAGAACATAAACCACATTGCCTATGCCGACTTTTCATCGCTGGAATCAATATCGGCAAGGCTATATCTTCTTGCCGATGTCGAAGCCTCACTCACTGGGCCCGGACTTTCCGCGCTTGATTTTCTCAGGCAGAAAGGCGCCGAATCATCCGACATAATTATAATTCGGAAAGCGCTTGCTCACCTGCAGAAAATCTGTGGAGGTCAGTCTCCGTACGATGGCTGCGGAGGTGGCATTGGCTATGCACTGGCATCATTAATTGGCTGCAGGGCGAGTCTTGGAGCCGAATTTGTACTCCGGCATATGCCCGTGGACTGGTCAGAAATAAATCTTGTAGCCACCGGCGAAGGTTGTATCGACCATCAAAGCATAGGAGGCAAAACCGTAGGATGCATAATTCGCGAATGTGAAAAACGTAAAAAAACGGTTGTGGCATTTGGTGGCCGTGTCGACTCTGAAATCACCGATTCGAGATGCATCGAGGTAAGTCCGAAATCCCCCACACTGCCCAATCCAGAGGAAGCCTATGCCGCTTTGAGAGAAGCAGCAGAAAACTGGATAAAAAAACAGCCATTTTCTTTCTCCTGATTCACAGCCTATTGCAAAAATTATTGAAATTTTCTTTCAAAAAAATTTGCACAATTAAAAAAAAGTGCCTAACTTTGCATCGCTTTTGAAAGGAAAGCCACTGCAAAACAAGTCAATCGAGATGCAGTGAGTTTAAAAATCGGGGTGTAGCTCAGTTGGTTAGAGTACGCGTCTGGGGGGCGTGAGGTCGCTAGTTCGAGTCTAGTCACCCCGACCAATAATCAAAAGCAAAAGCTCGCTGACTACTCGATAGTCGGCGAGTTTTTTTATAAGGTCCGGTAGCTCAGCTGGATAGAGCATCTGCCTTCTAAGCAGACGGTCCCGCGTTCGAATCGCGGCCGGATCACAAGAGAGTCCTAACCGACTCTCTTTTTTTGTATATATGTTGCAACATATCGGGCCCAAGCCGAAAACCCAGTGCATTTGTTAAATTGAACTGGCGGGAATGTTAAATTTTCAGGCGTATAGTTTGAC
>JAIDBM010000082.1 GCA_029056365.1 Muribaculaceae bacterium
GATATTCCCGCGAGGCTTTTTCGCGGTCGCGGTGGATTTCAGCCGCCACTATGCCGAATATCACGCTTTCCTCTATATGGCGGTCGCCTGATTTCCAGGCGGTGTATATGCGCTGTTTCTGTCGGTCTACAAAGGCTTTGTCGGGCATTCTGCGGTAGCCTAAGTGGAAGGTCAGCTCGTAGCAGTCGAGCAGCAGGGCTGTGTCGGCTTCGCGGCATTTGACAAGCTGACGGCTTATGGCATCGTTCAGCGAGCGGCTTTGTGCCGCAATGGTCCGTTCTTCTGCTGTTTCATCGTGTCCGTCGAACTGCATGTTTCCCGCCTGTTGCCCTTTCATGAGCAGATAGTGGGTATAGGCAGCGATTTCGTTTGCATCAGTGGGGCGGAACGATGTGCCGTGTTTTGCGACCGAGGCTGACCGGAGGGGCGTGTTCATACAGGGTAGGGCAGGGCGGAGGGTTATTGTACAATCTGGATGTATTCCGGCTGTACTTCCACTGCGGCTGTTATCAGGGTGGGCAGTTCTATTAGCAGGCGACGCTTGCGCATTCCTTTTACTGAAAGCAGGTGCCCTTCGAATGAGTCGAGCACACCGCCTACGATGCGCACTCTTTTGCCGCACATCGATTTTGTGAGTTCGCCCGGTTTATAATATATGGTGGACTGGGAGCTGTTTACCGCAAATACGAAGCGGTCCATAACATCGGCCCGCACGGTCATGGGTTCGTTGACGGTTTTGCCGAGAAGGAAGCGGTACTGGAGCATTGGGTGTGTCTGCACATAGGGGTCGAGTGCGGCTTTGGTTTCATGAACGAACAGCAGGTCCTGGATTACCGGAACATCGCGGCGCTGTTTGCGTCCGCCTATGTTCATTATCATCTGGGTCATGGGGGTGAATACCTCCAGTCCGGCTTTTGTGAGTTCGTGAATGGCAAGGGTGTTGGCGTTTCTGCGTTTGAGATCACGCATCACAAACCATTTTTTTTGAGGTGATTCCATAGAAATGTTGTGGC
>JAIDBM010000083.1 GCA_029056365.1 Muribaculaceae bacterium
TTGCGAGACTCCCGGAAATACAAACGACCTCCACCTCTCGGCCAATCAGCGCGAACTTGTACAGCGTCTGGCCGCTACAGGCAAACCGCTGATGCTTGTGCTGAACGAGGGCCGTCCGAGACTGATTCCGGATATAGAACCTCTGGCAAAGGCTGTTGTAAACATAATGCTGCCCGGAAACTATGGCGGCGATGCTCTGGCAGCGCTTCTGAGCGGTGATGAGAATTTCAGCGGACGCATGCCGATAAGCTATCCCAAATATCATGGCGCATTCATTCCTTACGATTATAAAAAAGGAGAATGCGTAAGCACTATGGCAGGCGCATACAACTACGATGCCACTGTTGAGGTTCAATGGCCTTTCGGCTATGGTCTGAGCTATACAACGTTCGAATACTCCGGACTCACCACCGACCGTAAAACCTACGGCCCCGATGATGTAATCACACTGAAAGTTAATCTGCGCAACACAGGCGACCGTACCGGCAAGGAAAGCGTGCTGCTGTACAGCAGCGACCTTGTGGCCACAGTATCGCCTGATGTCCGCCGTCTGCGTGCGTTCAGCAAACATGAGCTGAAACCCGGCGAGGAAACTACCGTTGAGTTCAAACTCCCGGTAAGAGAACTGGCTTTCGTGAATCCCGATGGCGACTGGGTTGTGGAACGCGGAGAATTCCGACTCCAGGCCGGAACAGAATCATGCATAATAAAAGTCGACTCCAGCAAGACTTTCTGATTAATACCGTATACCTTGCGAGGCGTGTTTCATCCGGAACACGCCTCGCTTTATATGCGATGTCTGCAACATCAGTATATTTGCATTACATCACAAAAATTCGTAACTTTGCTGTGTGAAAACGCGTAAACCACTCATATTATCCCTGCTTGTCGCCGCCGGTGTATGCATGTGGGGCAGACAGCCTGTGCTGGAACCGTCGTACAGCTGGACTCTCGTCGACCAGCTTGGACTACGCCGGCCATCGACAATCGACACCCTTTACGATGACTATTCTCTCCGCTTTGTGCCATCAGGAATTTCGGCAGCCTATGCAACCACCGGAAATTACGGAGCCGAAGGCAAAAACATGATATATTCCGAACGTAAGAGCTCATCGGATTTTTTCTTTCGCGATGCCCTTAATCCTTGGCTGCCATCGTTTCAGAAAACCAAATTCTATAACACCCGCATACCGATGACTCTGCTCAGCTACAACTTCGGCGGCGGAAAACAGGATGCGCAGGAACGGCTCCACGGCATTTTCTCAGGAAATATAAACAAGAAGGCACAGGTAGGAGCCCTTCTCGACTACATATACTCCAAAGGCAGCTATGAGAACCAGGCCGTGAAAAATCTGAACTGGGGTTTTTCCGGCTCATACATTGGCGACCGTTATGAATTCCAGGGATTCTATTACCACTACAATTCGGTAAACAAAGAGAACGGAGGCATCGCCGATATGCTCTGGATTACCGATCCGGCGGAACTGCAGGGCGGTGTCGATAAAGTCAATGCCAAATCCATACCGACAAATCTCAACGACGCACATACCCGCCTTGCAGGAGGCCAGCTTTTTCTAAACAACCGATACAAAATCGGATACTGGCATGAAGAACAGGTTGACGATTCAACGGTGAACCGATCCTACATCCCGGTGACTTCGCTTATATGGAGCCTCGATTTCCGCAACGGGCGGCATTCGTTCAACGACCCGTCGACTGCGGAGACCCGCGATTTTTTTGAACACACCTATCTGGATCCGTACCAGACACGCGACCGGACCTCCTACTGGAGCCTGCGGAATACTTTGGGAATATCATTGCTCGAAGGATTTCACAAATATGCAAAATTCGGACTTGCCGGATATATCACCCACGAAATCAGGCGATACAACCAGACCGCCGATACATTAGACAAAACCAATCCGGACTTCGGACTCGACCCGTTCCCCGCAGGTATAGTTTCAATAGCTCCAAACACAACAGAGAATCTCGTGTGGGTCGGAGGACAGCTTACAAAGCAGCAGGGAGCCATACTGACCTACCGCGCCAACGCGGAATTCGGACTTGTCGGTCCGGCAGCCGGCGATATCAGACTCGACGGAGAAATCAACACCCGCTTCCCTCTTGTAGGCGACTCGTTGCGACTGACTGCCTACGGAACATTCCTCAACGAATCCGCGCCCTATCTGATGAAGAATTATCTGTCGAACCATTTCATCTGGCACAACGACTTCGGCAAAGAACGCACAGTGCGCTTCGGAGGCCGACTTGACTACGACCGTACATACACTTCACTCGAGGCTTCGGCGACCAATCTACAGAACCATATATACTTCGGACCCGATTTCACTCCACACCAGCATGGATCAAACGTACAGATTCTTTCGCTGCGCCTGAGACAGGACATCCACACCGGCCCGTTTAACTGGGAAAACTCGATTACATACCAGACATCATCCGACCAGTCGGTCGTGCCGCTGCCTAAACTGGCCTTTTACTCGAACCTCTATTTCAAATTCCGCATTGCCACTCTGTTCGTTCAGGCCGGCATCGACTGCGATTACTACACCAGCTATAATGCTCCGGCATACCAGCCGGCCCTCGCTACATTTGCCAACCAGAATGAAGTGAAGCTTGGCAACTATCCGTTCATGAACCTGTATCTGAACTTCAAACTGAGCAGAACCCGCTTCTATGTCATGATGTCGCATATAAACCAGGGCATTCTGGGTGGTAACAACTACTTCTCGGCAGTAA
>JAIDBM010000084.1 GCA_029056365.1 Muribaculaceae bacterium
GCCCAGACCGATGTGTTTCAGGTACGTCGTATCGTGAATCCGAAAGGAGTATATCGCGATTATAATAATTCAGCCTCTTTCCATGTGCGGATGATGCAGCTTGAGAAAGAAGGTGCCACCAGTTTCGATGCTGTAATGTCGCAGGGGCCGTGGCGTGCCTATGTTGTGGCCGGTGACAACAATTTCGTAAAGCTCGACGGCAAGGACGAGGTTGAGGGCAGCACACGCACGCCCATAGATTTCAATATCGATTTCACCGGCACTATACCGGAAAGCCAGAAGGATACAAAGGCGCGTTTCGCTGTCGTGAGGGTGGAATACCATAACTACAGCTGTGTGCATCTGATTTTCGTGCGTCAGGGCCATGCGCCGGTAAGGCTGTATCCCGGCAGTCCGGCATGGCATACATTCAATATGAGAACAAAGACATCCGAAGTAAGTCAGGCTGTGGACGAAGGCTCGCTGTTCCGCTTCGGAGTATGGGATAACCCTCTCGATGCCTCGGGCACAAATTATACCCACAAGGAATATTGGGTGAACGTCAAGCCTGAAGACTTTGCCAATAAATATCAGCGCTCATCGTTCAAAATGGCCGACAGAATGAATCAGGACCCCATATCGTGGAACTCCATTGGGTCGAAGGCGCAGACCGACAGTTTCCCCGATGTGACTCATGACGGACGGAAATTCAGAGTAGCCGACATAGAGGATTTCGTGGCTCTGAGAGACGCTACCGAGCAAGGCTACGGAATTCTGTATGGAAACGATGCCACAGATGTGCAGACCGACCTCAACAGGGCGTATGGATACCAGCGCGACGAAAGCGGGAATGCCGATGGAACATACGGCATGCGCGGATGCTTCGCCTATATAGGCGAGGAGGGCAACCCGCTCAGAGGTTATCACCTTTTCTTCCCGGTTGGGGCATCGGGTTACGGACATCGCAAACATGCCGGAAAACATGGTGTGGGAACGGAAACATTCAACGGTGTTTTGCGTTATGCCTGCGGACGCGTCGAGCAGAATACCACAGCTTCCATGCCGTTGTTCTACGACCTGTATATGCGTCCCGGCGCAGTATACTGGGCCAGGAAACGAGAAGTCAAAATGGTTTATGATAAAGAGAAGTTGAGCTGGGTTGATAAAGGAACTCTTATCGCACTCGATATAAATTATTTCACATTCGATTTCAATTCACTGCCAGCTACAAACATATTTATCGGAGATAATTCCGATGCATGTTTCGTGCGGTGTGTCGACCGTTGACTATGGCTCCAAGAAGAGTATTTATAATATTATTATTAGGTCTGGCCGGTTCGTTAGCTCTTTGCGGGCGCGAACTGGCCTTGCCTGTCATACCCCCAGCGCTGCGTGACATATCCGACCGCGCGGCATATATGCTGGAACACTACTGGGACAACATGGATTTCAGAGACTCGGCGGCTGTGGCCGACCGCGATTTCATGGGACAGAACTTCGCCGACTTCATGTCGGTGATGCCGCTGGCCGACAGTACGGCACGCCGCAAGGCTGTGGATGTGCTTGTGCATAAGTCTGCGGCAAACGAATTCTCGGCGAATGAACTGTCGCTGCTTGCTGAAGGATATCTGCTTGACAGAAAATCGCCGGTTGCCGACGATGATGTTTATCTGATGTTTGCCGATGCCATGATCGATGCCGCTTATCCGCGTGCCGATGCCATAAAGTTCATCAGGCATATGGTGGCCTCGTGCCGTCCGGGGGCTGTTGCGCCGGATTTCAGCTTTACATCGCGCAACGGAGCGGTTGGCCGTTTGTCCGACCTGCGGGGCAGGGAAGTATGGTTGTTGTTCTATAGTCCGGATTGTCCGGATTGCCTTGCCGAAATAGATGCCTTGAAACGCGACTCATTGTTACGGGCAGGAATAGCAGCCGGAGATATAGCCGTGCTTGCCGTATACGGAGGTTCTGACGAATCGGTGTGGCGGTTGCGGCAGGTGATACCTCCGGACTGGACCGATGCCGTGGCACCCGATGCCGACAGTCTGTATCCGGTGGATGTGCTGCCCCGGATGTTTCGGATAGGTGCCGATGGAACTGTTCTGTGACGTTGTTTGAAAAAAAAAGCACGCGCGGATGTAATTTTACCTTTAAAAAAACGTCAAATAAAGGTAAAACAAATAAATATGGATTCAATAATTAAAGCTGAAAACATCACCAAGGCTTTTACCAATCATGTAGCGCTCGACAACGTGTCGCTCGAAGTTCCCCGTGGGAAAGTCTATGGTTTGCTTGGACCGAACGGAGCCGGAAAAACAACACTGATCAGAATCATTAACCACATCACGGCGCCTGATAGCGGAAGCGTGCAGTTCAACGGGCACCGGCTAACTGCTGCCGATGTGTCCAATATAGGCTATCTGCCGGAAGAACGTGGCCTTTATAAGAAAATGAAGGTAGGCGAACAGGCGCTTTTCTTCGCACGTCTCAAGGGCATGGACAGGAATGAGGCTGAGAAAGCGCTGCGAATGTGGTTCGAACGTCTTGATATTTCCAGCTGGTGGAATAAAAAAGTGGAGGAACTGTCGAAGGGCATGGCTCAGAAAGTGCAGTTCATAGTAACTGTGCTCCATAAGCCGGAACTGCTGATTTTCGATGAACCCTTCTCGGGTTTTGACCCTATAAACGCCAATGTGCTCAAACGCGAGATTCTCAAGCTGCGCGATGAAGGCGCTACTGTTATTTTCTCGACTCACAATATGGCCAGTGTTGAGGAATTGTGCGATTCCATAACACTCATCAACAAGAGCCATGACATTCTCAGCGGCAGTGTGGCCGACTTGCGGCGCCGCTTCAGCGACAACTCTATCGAGTTGCGTTTCAACGGCGATTACGATGCCTTGAAATCGGTGCTTGCGCCTATGGTAACATCAATAGAATGCATGCCGCCCGACCGCGACGGCAACCATGGAGCCAGAATAAAGATGATCGACGGCGATGATATGAGCCAGGTGATATCGCAGGCCAATTCGGCTGTGGCGCTGCGGGCATTCAGTGAAATACTGCCGTCGATGGACGATATATTTATCAAAACAGTAGAAGCATCTAATTCAAACGCATAATGAACTCACCGCTTTCAATCATATTATCAAGGGAATATCTTGAACGAGTAAAACGCAAAAGTTTTATAATAACTACCATTCTGATGCCTCTGTTCATGGTGGGTCTGATGGTTATACCCGCACTTATAGCTGTATTCTCGTCGCCCGACAAGCAGAAAATAGCGGTTATCGACCACAGTGGCATTATGGCCTCGCGTCTGCAGAACAACGATGACGTTAGCTTTATTCCGGTGGAGAACAACCTGGACAAGGCCAAGGCAGACGAAGATTACAGAGGAGTGCTGGAAATAGGAAAAGACATCGTGGCCAATCCGGCCGACGTGCGGCTGTATACCCACGGTCCGTCGTCGATGATGGTGGAAGGATTTATCAGCGGTCAGCTTGAATCGAATATAGAGTCGATCAGGCTTGCAGGCTATAATATCGACAACCTTGAGCAGATTCTCAAAAGTGTGCATGCCGATGTGAAACTCAGCACCATGCGTATCGACAAGGAAGATGAAGAAACTTCATCGGGCCTGAGTTATGGAATGGGCATGGCAATGGCATTTATCCTATACATGATAATACTGATGTATGGCCAGATGGTAATGACATCGATCATAGAGGAGAAAAACAACCGCGTGCTTGAAATTGTAGTGTCGTCGGTGAAACCGGCCACGCTCATGGCCGGAAAGATTCTCGGTGTAGGCCTTGTGGCACTGACTCAGATTCTTGTATGGGCCGTAATTGTGCTTGCATTCACTGTATGGGGTATGCCGTTGATAATAAGCTCGGTGGCAGGGGCCGATGCCGATTTCGCCGCCGTGCTTTCACAGCTTGGCAACGCAGGCTATGTGGCTATGCTGTTCGTGTACATGATATTGTTCCTCATCGGAGGCTATCTGTTCTACGCGTCGATCTATGCCGCCATAGGTTCGGCCGTGGATAATATACAGGACGCGAGTCAGCTTCAGATGGTGGCCGTGCTGCCGATAATAATCGGCTTCATACTGGCACCGTCGGTAATCAACGACCCGATGTCGACAGTGGCATTCTGGGGTTCGATAGTGCCTTTTACATCGCCTATGGTGATGATGGCCCGCATACCGTTCGGAATTCCGGCCTGGGAGATAATACTGTCGCTCGTATTGCTGTATGCCGCGTTTATGGCCTTGATATGGGTTGCCGCCAAAATATACCGTGTGGGAATATTCATGTATGGCAAGAAGCCCACATTCGGAGAGCTGATACGATGGGCACGGTATAAGTAAGCCGGAACGTATGTTAAAAAACACAAAAGCGATACAGCAGGTCAATAAAATATACGATTAATTCGTTGTAACAAGCGAAAAAGACTCCCGGAGATTTTTCAGTCTCCGGGAAAATGTGTAACTTTGCACGCTTAATCCGGATACAAGAGATATGAGACAATTAAAAATCACAAAATCTATTACAAACCGCGAGAGCGCGTCGCTTGACAAATATCTTCAGGAAATCGGCCGTGAAGAGCTGATTTCGGTAGAAGAGGAAGTTGAGCTCGCACAGCGAATCAAACAGGACGACCAG
>JAIDBM010000085.1 GCA_029056365.1 Muribaculaceae bacterium
GTAATAGTGGCCAACCTCATACCCTGGGAACCGGGACGTCGCGACAATTCAGGCGCCAAGCGCCGTGTGGCATTCTTTGTGCTTTTGGTGGTGGCGCTTGCAGCTCCGGTGCTTGTGAACTATTTCATGTTCTTCAACAAAATCGCCACTCCCGCGTTCCGCAGCGACTATATGATGCACATGGGCATAGCCGGTGTGGTTGCAGCCGTGCTGTATTTTGTAATCGGTTTCGTTCTCGTAAAGATGCAGAGCCGCAAAACCAAACTCGAATCAATATTCCCCAAGAAAAACTGATACTATGCCAGAGCAGATAAACATAATAGGCATCGGCGGAACGGGCATGCGCTGTGTGGAGAGCTTCATACATCTTTGCGCCATGGGCATGTTCGATGACACCGAGGTGAACATACTGGCCCTTGACACCGACATAGCCAACGGCAATTTCAAGCGCGTACGCGAGCTGGTTGGAAACTATAATAAGGTTAATGGTGGCAAGGCGTTGTCGGACACTTTCTTTTCGGCTAAAATCAACTACAATGAATTCAGTCCGGAATATGGCGAGGAGACTACGTTCGATTCCATATCGGACTATTCTACCGCCCAGAAACGCAGCATCGGCGGCAATGAGGCATTCCACGAGTCGGACATTGTGGACCTGTTCCTCACCAAGGAGGTGCGCGGTATGTCGCTGCATCACGGCTACCGTGCCCAGACCCAGATGGGTTCCATGCTGATGTACCATGCCATAATCGAGGCCGCCGAGAAAGTGGCCGAGAACCCGCAGCGCCCCTCGGGACTGCGCAACTTCCTTTCATATCTGAAGGAAGGCACCAAGCACAAGGTGTTCATTTTCGGCTCGGTGTTCGGCGGAACCGGCGCGTCGTCGATTCCCATTTTGCCCGAGGCGCTTAACATTGCGGCTAAACTGATATTCAGCAACCCCGACATAAATATCCTCAACGGCAACTATTTCGGGTCGGTGGTGCTTACCGGCTATTTTACATTCGACTACCGGAAGGGTGGCGAGGTAAGCGCCGATGCCTCGAAGTTCGCGCTGAACTCTCAGGCCGCGCTTATGTTCTACCGCTCGGACCCCACAGTAGAGAAGACCTACAACCGCCTCTATCTGATCGGACGCGACTCTTCGGTGAAACTGCCCTCCGACACCGGATTCGACACCGGCGGCGAGAAACAGAAAACCCCCGTCGACTACATCGAGCTGCTGGCTGCTTTCGCCGCGTACGATTTCTTTAAGGAAAGCAAAAAAGACAAAGCTTTCGAACGACAGCAGGACGAGTCGATTTTCTATTATATGCAGGCTGATGAAAACGAACGCCTCGACTTCATCAACTTTACCGACGACAACGCAAAGTTCAAGAACCGTTTCGGATGTTTCGTGGCCGCAGCCATGACAAATGCCCGGGGCGACTTCTTCCGCCAGATGGCCAACCAGTATCTGAAGAGTATAAAAGAGAAGGAAGAACTCGAACCCCTGAACAATTTTATCAAGGCCTTCTACGATGCATCGGCACACAGCGGATGGGCACAGCAGATGTACGACTCGGCCGGCGCACAGGGAATGCTGTTCCATCCCAATGTGTTCGACAAGGGCATTGACATACGCAAGAAAAAGTATAACAAGGAAATGTTCTACGGCGACAGCCCCGAGCAATTCTCGGCCAGCGGCCTGTTTGGCGATGCTCTCTGGGACAAGGTGCGCAACACCTTTGAAAAAGAGACCGACGCAAGTAAGAACCAGACTATGGGGCACCTTATGGAACGCACCTACGCCACCTTCAACAAACTTTATTTCAACAAGTAAACGACTATGGCCAAACCTTTTCTGCCGTTGTCGGAAAATCCCGTCGACGGTACCTCCATACACCAGTGGCTTTCGCTGAAAGACCCCAAGACTTTCATCGACAAGCTCGTAACCAGCTCTGGCGACACTTCAGCCGGTCAGAAAACTTTCAACGACCTGATTTCGGGTGTGCCATCGCCATGGGCGCGGGCAAAGATGACCGGCTATGCCCTGCAGACCAACACCAACGATTACAGCGACAAGCGTACGCTGATTCTGTGCTACCGCGCACTCAAGAACGAATGGCGCGGTCTGATGGCCACATACATATTGTTCCCCGACCGTTTCTCGCTCAGCGAACCCATTGAGCTGAATGGCCGCCGTGGCATCGACTCCATGAACATACGCGCCATTTACGGCGAAATGCTGTTCAAGGAAAAATCGCTGTGGCAGAACGAGGCCGGCAGCATGACTCCGGCGTCAATCCAGCTGCTGTACTATGGCGACAAGCAGGCAAACAAGAAGCTTGTCGGCGCCACCTCGCCCTACAGCATATTCTTTACCTCGGTGAACTATGAGGTGGAAGGCGACCTGCCCTGGATTGTGGACGGCAAATTCACCGACCCCGCATCGCCCGATATTCGCCGTAAGGTGGATATAAAGCAGCTTGAGAAAATCTACTCATTCCTCTCGATGCTGACTCAGAACCGCGAGGCATACCGCAACGCTTTGGCCGAGGTTCTTGGCGACGACAAATACAAGGCCACAGATGTCGACCATATACTCCGCGAGGAAATCAAGGCATGGAGCGAGGAAATAGCCCGCGCTCTTGGCGAACAGGCCGACTCCCTCACGCCTGTACCTCTGACAATTCGCGCCGAGATTGTGCCGCGAGGTCCGCTTTCGAAGCTGTTCGTCACCAATACCAAATACTGGTGGCACGGCGGAGCTTTCTTCCTGGCCGAACCTGCAGGCGCTGTACTTATAGAGGATATAAGCGAACTGATGCTGCCCGGCGGTTATCTGGTGGGCTGGATGGCGGTTGGCAATGAGGACGATTACGACCGTGCCGCCGTTTATTATCTGAAAGCCAAAGATGAGGTCAGCGGCAACACATACTTCTTCTCGCTGCCGTTGTCGAGCAAGGCAATCGACCTGTTCGGCTCGCTCAACGGCATAATCAACGACAACGGCAACTCGAAGGTTCGTCTGCGGGCCAAGGTGAAAGGCAACGAGGTGGTTGCCATACTCGAGGCCAAGCTCGGCGATTCGAGCGACTTCGTGGAGATACTTTCGAAGGCATTCGAGATTGTGCTGCCGGACAGCAACGGCAAGGTGTTCGTATGGCCCAACTTCAAGTCGGAGTACTGGAAACAGTATTTCTATTACAGCGAGTTCCCCACCAACATGCCTGGTGGAGTGCGTATGATTCCGGAATTCGAAGGCAAGGACTTCGAAGACAATTATCTGCGCAGCAGTGTCGGCGGACAGGGTTTCGAAGAGTGGCAGGCAAAGATGTTTATGGTGAAATATCCGGTCGACAAGGCCAACAGCGGCATGTGGCCCTACGAAATCATCAAGAGCGACACACCGCTGAAATATGTGTCGGTGCACGTTCGCCGCAATGAAAAAGACTGGACTGCAGGCCGCCTTGTGATAAAGGCCCCCGGAGGCGACGGCGATATGGTGAGCTTCGGTGAGACTGCCTACATGAAGGTGCTTAACCGCAACCCCGAGGTGTGCGAGAAGGCTACTGTAGGCATCGACTTCGGCAGTACCAACACGTGCGCCTATTATAAGACACGTGGCATGCGCGATGCCGAGCCGATGCCGTTCAGCAACCACCGTCTGGCCATTGTGGGCTTCGACAACACTCCGCGTGCCATGGCCGCCAAGGACGAACTGCTGTTTATCAGCAACGAAGAGCCTTTAAACGGCAACGGTCAGATAAAGTCGTGGCTGCACGAGCACGACATACAGTACATTGCCGATAATTTCGCCAAGGACGATGAACCGATTATCGGCGGTGTGCCTGTGAACGAGACTAATATTACCGTTCATTCCATGAACGAATATATAATCCAGACCAATGCGGGCCGTCTGAACTACAATATGAAATGGGCCCGAGGCGAGAACGAGAAAAAACGCAAGTCGTTTATCTCCATGGTATGGCTGCAGATTTGTGCCGACCTGTTCGGCAAGGAACTTGTGCCGTCGGAACTGCGCTGGTCGTTCCCGAGCGCCATGACCGACACCGCATCGTTGTCGCAGGTGTTCAAAAACCTCACCGACACCATCGGCCGCACTATCGAAGGCGTGCGGATAGCCAAGAACCAGTCGTTTACCGAAGCTGAGGCGGTGTGTGTATATGCCCAGGGTTATTCGGCGGCGCTGACTCCCAACAATCTCTTCCTTGGCATCGACATAGGCGGCAGCACATCCGACATTCTTGTTCTCGGTCTTGACCCCAAGGACCTGAACGGCAGCGGCCAGCGCCTGTACTCGCAGTGCTCGGTGCGTGTGGCTGCCGGAATGTTCTTCGATGCCATAAACCGCTCGGAACAGTTCCGCAAGGCATTGTACAACTTCCACGAGTCGAAAAAAACCGGTGTGCATGTGCTGAACATCGCCGATGTGGTGAGCAAGGAGGCTCAGAAATATCAGCGTGCGCCGTACTATCTTAACAATGTGTTCGACCAGCTGAAGAGCCGCAAGGAGTTTGCCGACTTCTACGCCCACATGCGTTCAAACATACCGTTCGCATTCGCTCTGCCTGCCTACATCACCGGTCTGCTGTCGTTCTACGCCGGCATACTGTTGCGCGATACAATCACCAGGAACAATCTGCCCACCGATGAAATCCGTTTCCGTTACTACGGCAAGGGCGGACGTCTGTTCGAATGGCTGTTCTTTACTCTGGAGGAAAACGGACGCGAGGCATGCCGCTATCTTGGTGCCTGCATCACAGCCGGACTGGGTATGCCCGACCGCCGGGTGCGTATTCTGTTCGACAACCTCGACAATAATGTCGACGGCGACCGTATGGAAAACAAGAGCGAGGTGGCAAAGGGCCTTGTAAAACTGTCGACCAATCCAAACGATGCCATACTGGGCATCAACGACCATAACAAGGATGTTGAGGACGGATACTACGACGACTACTCGGACTATGGCGAACCCTCTGCCTCGGCTTCAGGCGAGATGGAGCGTCATGAAGTGGTAGGCGAAAAGAACATAACCTACCGTACGCCCAACGGCATACGCGAGCTTGGCGAGCTGGAGATTCTGAGCGAGGATATGTTCAGAAACATCTCGCTGTTCGGCTTCAACACCTCGAAATTCGAGAACTTCAACCGCTTCATAGGCATATTCACCACATTTGTGAAGAAATGCAACTTTGTTGAGGAAATCGACCCGCTGCGTCAGGGCACATCGGGTCTGAACAATCTGGCAGCATTCTTTGTGAACGACGACGAGCGCGGCGCGGCCAACTACCGTATGCCTATTTTCATAGCTTCGGGTCTGTACTATCTCAACAACTGCCTGATGCCTCAGATATTCAAACAGAACTGATATGGCGGACGCAAAACTGATATTATATTGCGACACCGACTTCATAGTGCCCGTTGTAGACAAAGGCGACGGGTACTATGAAGTGTTCCGTGGCACAGCCGATGGCTGTCTGTGGCTGTATTTCTATACTCCGGCCGACAATTCGGCGCTGGAATACGGTCGCACCTACAAGGCGAGTTTCGACAGCGGTCGCGCCGCATATCTTGGCGATATATGGAAGGCCATCGATGCCGACCTGCGCTACAGTACTCCGGTTCTCGACTCGCTGCCTTATACCACGCTGCTCGACAACAGCGGCATAATACGGGCCTTGCGCGAGTTTTACAGCGCCGGCGGAAGCCGAAAGGAAGTGGATATTCCTACCGTTTACGTATTTGCCGGAAATATCTCGGACAACGCCCGCAAACGCTTCATCGCACATATGCAGGAACAGTCGTTTGCCACTGTAAGCTATTCGCTTGGTGTGGAGGCGCTGGCGCTTGGATATGTGGGTAAGGTAAAGCCGGAACTCCGGGCGGAATTCGGTCAGAAGGTGGTGTTTTTCGAATCGGCCGGCGGCGATATGCTGATGCGCTGTTATGCCTGTGACGGAAGTATGTTCCTGCCTCTGGAAGAAGAACGCACGCTAAGCGGCATGGGCGAGAATCCGTTGCGGGCCGCTCTGGCAAAAATAGTGCTGTCGATAATGCAGCGCACCCACAACTTCCTGCGCGAAGACGAGATTCCACGCGAAACGGCATACCAGATGCAGTTCGTTGACGAGTGGCTGCGGCAGCGTCGCGACCCTAATTTCGGAATCACTTTTCACTACAGTTCAGACCCCGACACCCGCTATCCGTGTATAGTCGACAACACGCAGCTCAACACCATACGCGACACATCGGTGGCCGAGACAGTGCGCCAGATGGCGACTTACCGCAACAAAGTGGCGCCCAACGACATGCTGCAGTGTGTGCTGCTTGGCGAGGCTTTCAACGATGAGGACTTTGTGCGCCGATGCATCAGCAACATAGGCAGCAACCAGCTTGTAACTGTAATCACACCCGATAAGATGCCCGAGCTGCTGAGCCTTTACGGCTCGGTGGTGTCTCCGACAGCAAAAGAGGCTCTGGCCGACTTCGACAGGATACGTAATGCCGAGAGCCAGGCCCGACGTGCCATTGGAGCGTGGATAAGCAATGCCGAACGTATACGCGGTCTGGCCGCTCTTACATCCGACCTGGCCAGACGCATGAGCGATGATGCCGGACGGTTCGGAGCCGATGTGGCAAATGCTGCCGAGCAGGTGAAACGCTCGCTGGCACGCCCCGGAGGCAAGTTCGACGAGGCCCGCGAACAGTGGCAGCGCTACCGTCCCCGGCGTAATCCGCTTGAGGACTATGCCGCAGAGGTCGGAGCTTACCGCAATGAACTCGACTCCTGCCGGACTATATTTGCCGAGACCGATAAATTCGACGGCGCACGCGCTATAATAGACCGTATATTGAAAGAAGCCGCCGACATCAACAATCTTTACGGCGAATGCGCCAAGGCCGATGCAGTGTATAAGGCCCTGGCCGATGCAGTCGACGATTACGAACAGAAATATCCCCGCTACTGCGAACTGCTCAAGCAATTCAAACGCGAGGGCAACATGAGCGTAAAACGCCGCATAGTGCAGCAGATTCAGGACGAAGACCTTACCTGCGAGGAACTACCTGTGGTAGAACTTGCCGAGCTGATACCGGTGCGCCTTCATGCAACGGTGGAGAAGGTGAAGACAGGCTTGTTCCGCTCAAAAAAAGTGCTTAAGGTAAAGGTTGAACTGCCCGATGGAGTTTCGCTGCCCTGCAACAGCGTGCTGCTGATTCAGGAACGCCCGCTGGCTTCGGTTCAGGACAAATATATCCGCGCCGAGTACGACAAGGGCGAGGAAGGTCCCTTTGAATTCAGCGCCGACCTGCCTCTGGCACAATGCGATGGAGCCTCGCGTCTGCGGGTGTACTTCAAACCGCACCCCGATGAGGCCATAGGCATCAACAACGCATTCGAGTGTAACGAATGCAATGTGGAACTATAAATCGACAAATTGTAATGGCAACAAAAAAAATACTATGTCCGTACTGCTTTGAGGAATTTCAGAACAGCGAGGCCCTCTACCAGTGCGAGAGCGAGGAGCGTGATGCCGATGGCGAATATCGCTGCCGACGCATAACAAGCATGGCTTATGACCGATACTGGAAAGGCGAGGACCTGCCCATACGCAACGTGTGGCCGCAGAAAGGAGGTTTTCTGTCGAAACTTACCGGTCCGAGCCTGAAGGCCCAGCGCTGCGACAATTGCGGATACAACTCGCGACGTTTCGTATGCCCGCATTGCCTGAACTGGCTGCCAACCGACATGATTGAGAAGGGAGCCGAAATCATATCGGTAATCGGAAGTCCGTCGAGCGGAAAAACCAATTATATCGTGGCCCTCATACACCAGCTGAGCAAGTATGGTTACAAAATCGACCTGCAGGTATCGGCCACACAGATTTACCGCGACGGACATAAGAACGAATCGACTCAGAACCGCTACCGCGAACTCGACCGTCGGCTGTTCAAAGACCTTACCATGCTGGCGAAAACTCCGGAGAACGCCAAGGATATTCCGCTGATTTTCCATTTGTCGCAGCAACAGACAAACAAGGATATTTATCTTGTGTTCTACGACACGGCTGGCGAAAAATTCCAGGAGAATCTTAAAAACAATGTCCGCTATCTGCAGCAGTCGTCGGGCGTTATATGCGTGCTCGACGTTCTGTCGATTTCAAAGGTCAAGAAAATTCTGCTCAACAAAGGCTTCAGTGAATTCGCCGGTCAGCCAAGCGCTCCCATGCAGGACATCCAGTATTCGCTCGACAGCTTCGAGGGCGATGAAAAACTCTATTCAAAGCCTTTTGCCTTTGTGTTCAGCAAGTTCGATGCAATTATCGACAACAAGTCGGACCTGTCGTTCAACGCCGATGAGTTTACTCGCGGAAACACTTTGAACGACAGTTCATATCTGAAGAGCGGCGAGGTTGATCTTGACAAAATAAATGCCATCAGCGAGGTAATCGAGCAGACCATGGAGGAAGAATGGGACGAAGGCGACTTCCGGCACTTCGCCCACAAATGGGCGAGCAAGAAGAACCGCGAGCTTCCACCCGACAAGCGAAATCCGAACGACCCGGACAACAGCTACAAGTTTTTCGGAGTGTCGTCGCTTGGCGGCATGCCCGATGACAACATGACCCTTGATGAGGTAAAACCCTATCGGGTGGTCGACCCGCTGGTATGGATTCTATACAAGCTCGGACAGTTTAAAATACCTGTAAAAAATCAGAAATAATACCATGAAATATTATCACATAATATACAACTCGTCGGAGAAGGGTGTGTCGGGCTCGCTGGGTTTCGGCGTACGCTCCGTTTCCGAAGGAACACCTCCGGAGCTTGCATCGGCAATGGCCGATGCCGAGATGTTCTCGTTCGGCCAGCTGGGTCCGGGTCTGGTCAGCTCTGAGCTGCAGCAGAATCCCGATCTGGTTCTGGGCATTCCCCCCCAATACTTCTTCGGAACTGTGACCTTGAGCGACAAGAGCCGCTATTATGTGCTCGGGCGCAAGATTGCAGTGGGCTTCGACTATACATTCTATATAAACGGCAAGGCTACACGCCCCGGAAACTATGTGGTCGATGCATATGCATTCGACAGCCTGCCCGGCGCCACAGAGTTTGAGATATTGCTGGAGAATGCGGCTGTAGGCAGCCGACATTTTATTCCGGCCTCACCGGCTCCGCGTGCCGACAACGAGGAGATGCGTGGCATATCGGTCGGACATCAGCCTGTGCTGCCTTGCGACGAGTCGCCTTTCAGCGCCGTGTCGCCCGCCCCGATTACATCACGGGCGTTCGATGTGCTGTTTGCCTTTATCCAGAGCCGCAAATCGGGCAAACCGCTGCTTCTTAAAACCGAAATCGACGAGGCCCCACGGCTGATGGCCGTTCTGGCCCGGCTGCTTCCGCCCGAAATGATCGGCGACATGACCTTTTTAAGCGACTACAGCAGCGAGGGCAAGAAGAAAGGCGTGAATATATATCTGATAAACCAGTTCTACGACCAGGAGGTGTTTAAAAACAGCTGGACCTATTACGATTTCACGACCGATGTCCGTCCGGACACCCCTGAGCGCAAGGCTCATGGCCGCGAAATCGAGGCGCTTGCAGCTGCCGGTGATTTCAACACGCTGTACAGCAAGATACGCTGGTGCATGTCGGACATGTTCGACCGCTACAGCACACTTCCTGCCGATAGCCTTGCCCAGCTTTATAATTACTTTCACGATTATGACAGTTTCGCCATGAGGTCGGTGGCTCTGGATAATAAGTTCCGCGCTGCTTTATGCGAGATTTTCAGTGAAAGACCTCAGGAGCAGGAGCGCCTCAACCGCAGTGTGCAGGCAAGTTTCGACAATGTGGGCAATCTCAGTCAGATGCTCGGGTGGATGACCTTCATATTGCGTTCGACCGGAATAAATTTCGACTCTCTGATAGAGTCCAACCGGGCGGCTGTGACAGCGATGGTACTGCGCTCGTCCTCCGATTTTCTGAGCTTCAGAAAAGAGTTCAGGAGTCATTATAGAGCTGCCCTGAAGTTAATTGATAAAGACGCATACAACAGTCATCTGGCGCAGCATGTGGCCGATTTGAAATACTGCGATGTATTTGAAGAAATATTCGAAAACTTTATCATCGACAGTCCGGAAAAAATCCGTCGGCTGACTGCCAGCCTGTTTGAATATGGCGAGAATCCCAACGCTGCCGCATGGGCCATCGGACGTGGCGCGAAAGTGATACGAGATTTATTCGATGCCATGTTTGACGCCGCAAAGAAACAAACCATGACATCAGACGATGTGGCCGGACTTTGCCGGCAGCTCGGCAAGAGCCGTCTGCCGCATTCCGCCATCGAGCCTTTCATGCCGCTTGGTCTTGTGCTTTCACAAACCGAGAACGGCATAGAGCAGCGTTTGCCTCAGATTTTCGAGCTGGCCATAGAGCTTGACATGAAGTCCTATATAAGCCGTATAGCGGAAAAATTGCTTCAGTCGCCCGGCATCGAGGCCCGGAGTGTGGTGCCTTACTTTCTGGACAACGGCATAATGACCGGACAGCGCATAATGCTTTCGGCCAGGAAGCTGGCTCAGCCACAGAAACACTGGGTTGAGGTACTACGCCATAGTAAGCTGAAACCGCAGCAGATGCTCGACCTGTTGTGCGACATCAACGGACTGATGATGAACGATACAATGGCCATGGATTTTCTGGAGCGATATTTCCCTGAAGCTCACGAGAAAATCGAGAAAAGCCGTCAGCCCTCGATTATGTCGCGAATTATTTCGGCTTTCATGGGAATGTTCGGCAAGGGTAAATCCGCTGCGGATAAAGATAATAACAAAGAGAAAGGCAAAGATAAGGATAAAAGACACGATATATGAAAACACACATAAGTAGACTATTGCTTTTGCTTCTGCTGTTCGCTACTGCAGCCGGAGTGTATGCGAGGGAATACGGGCAATCGCGCGAAAACCTTCAGTATCGTTATGAAGTGAGTGAAGGCAAGAAACTGAATGTACGCAGCAAACCATCGCCCGATGGAACACTTGTAGGGCAGCTGAAGACCGGAGATATAGTTTATTTCGACAGCGATGGCGGCGTAGAAAACGGCGGATACACCTGGTTCCCTATACGCGACAAGTGGAACGGACGCAGCACTACAGTAGGTTA
This sequence comes from Muribaculaceae bacterium, assembly GCA_029056365.1. GTDB lineage: Bacteria > Bacteroidota > Bacteroidia > Bacteroidales > Muribaculaceae > CAG-873. The sequence goes on from JAIDBM010000085.1 coordinate 11,167, forward strand.
TGTAACCAACCCCCAGCGCTTTATCGCTCAGGATAATCCGTATTTTGTCGGAGAGACAGCCGAAGAATATGACGACTATGTTGATCCGCAGGCCCGGGAGGAAACGCAGAATGTAGTGAAATGGATTCTGTTCATATTGTCGATTATCATGGCCGGAGCAGGATTGTTCTTCTATTTCATGGAAGACGCCAATGAAAAGATATTCGGCACATACGACGAGGGAATGCGGCGCACGTTCTTCTTTAATTTCGCGCCTTACCGTACGGTGGTGTATATCAGCGCCATATTGCTTGCCGCAGCCATTGCGTCGATAATACTGCTTCTTGCAGTGGGCGGCATAGGCTTTGTGCTGATGTGGATTATAAAGATTCTGTGCTATGCATTGCTCTGGATTGGAATCATAGGCTGTGTGCTCGGTGTGATAGCATGTTTCTGCGGTGCCTTCGTAGGTCTGATTCCTGCCATTATCGGCGGTATAATATGGGCTTATGAAGACAGTCTGACCACCTTTGCCGACAACTGTGCCGATGCCGGTCTGGCATTTTTCCACAGGCTGAACGTAATTGACTTCTCGATGCAGCTTGTGGAGAATTACTGGGGCGAGGCATTGCTTGTGGCCGCGACACCGATAGCGGTGTTCCTGCTGCTGGCGCTGATATGGCTGCTTGTGGCCGGTGCGTTCATGCTGTTCGAGCATATAGTTACGGCCCGCTACAATATCAACCATCCGTGCCCGCATTGCCAGCAGCCGTCGGAACCGGCGGTGTATCTGTCGTGCGGATCGGAAGGTTATATGCCTCTGCCAAACGATATACGCCTCCGGCCGGGTATGTATGGTCTGTTCCATATAACTCATCCTGACACCGGCGAGAGGATGCCGACAATGATTATGAACGGTCGCGACACTCTTGTGCGCCGCTGTGCAAACTGCGAGCACCTGATACAGGCCAACGAGGGTACGGAGTGCCATATGGCTATGGTAGGAAGCGCCAAAGCCGGTAAAAGTACGCTTACATACCGCATGATAGCCGAGATTTTCCGTACTGCCGGTGACGACCGCGTGGAGTTCACCGATGTGAAAAACAGTATCAAGGACCGGCATCTCACCGGCAAGGTGGCCAATATAGCCAGAAACGGCAGAATCGATGAGGCCGATATGCCGGCCAAGACTTCCACCGATGATCTGGCATCGACCCAGCTGATTATACACCGGAAGAACATGCCGGTGCCTTACCGTCTGTTCATAAACGATGTAGGCGGCGAGGTGTTCGACCCGAACAGCAGTGCCAATACCGGCTATGCGGCCCGTTTCTTCCATAATGTAAACTCGGTGCTGCTGCTGCTCGATCCATTTACCACCGATTTCAGCGACTGCGATACCTCGGCAGCATTCCGTAAGTGGCTTGAAAAGCACGCCGATGAAATCAGCGGTCAGCTGCTGGAGAGCGACCTGCGCACTGCCATTGACAATAACCTCAGCAAGCACGGCAACGATAAGTCGAAAGTGCATCTGAACATCATACTGCCGAAGTGCGACACCGGATACATTCCTTCCGGAGTGGATCTGGACTCGCAGGAGGAGCTCAAGAGCTACATTGCCGATGAACTTGGTCTTGGCAATCTGCTCCACTGGGCGCAGGCTTTTGCAAGCGTGCATGTGTTTGCGATTTCGGCGGTGTCGGCCGATACTGAGTCACATATCGAGCCGCTTATTCAGGAGGTTGTCGTAAAACAGCTTGGAATAAATCTTTAGTCGCATATGTCAGCTATAATCACTTTTGCAGTAATAGGCCTTTTCCTCTGGTTTGTGGTTCCGTCGCTTATCGGAGGAAAGGGCAAGAAAAAAGCCCGGCAACGCTTTTACTTCAAGCTTGGCGGGGCGATACTTGTGTTATTGTCTGTTATCGGACTGATAAATTTTCTGTTCTGACATTGAGTCAGAAAAAAAGAAAAGCGGGTGAAAACCCGCTTTTTTATTGCTATACTGGATTGTATGTCAATTACGATAATGAGAGCTGTCGCAGGAATTCCTCGCGTAAAGCCGGGTTGTCGGCAAATTCGCCACAGTAATCGATTGTGGTTGTCGAGGAGTCCTGTTTCTCCACCCCTCGCATTTTCATGCACAGATGCTGGGCGTTGCTCACTGCTATAACACCTTTTGCGCCTGACGTAATGGCAATCTCGCGGCAAACTTCGGCGGTGAAGCGCTCCTGCACCTGCAGGCGGCGTGCATAGCAGTCGACCACCCGGGCCAGCTTGCTCAGACCGATTATACGTCCTGAAGGAATATAGCCGATTGAGATTTTGCCGAAGAACGGCAGTATGTGGTGTTCGCACATCGAATAGAATTCGATGTCGCGCACGATAATCATTTTCGAGCCTTCGTGTTCGAAGAGGGCCTGACGGATGGTTTCGGCCGGGTCGCGTCTGTAGCCTGAAGTAAGGTACCACAAGGCTTTAGCCGAACGAAGAGGCGTTTTCGCCAGGCCTTCGCGGCTTGCATCTTCGCCAAGGAGGTTTATAATAGCCTCCATGTGGCGTGCTATTTCTTCTATTCTGCGGTTCTGTTCGTTTTCCGGTAGCATTTTTCGTATATATCAGGGATTGATACGGTCGCGTACAATGCGGAACGAGGCACCGAATCCGGGGAAGGACCGGCGCAGTTCGGTGAGGGCGTGTTCGGCTTCGGCGCGTGTGTGGAAGTCACCTACACGCACTCTCCAGTAAGGAGAGTCGAAAGTAACGTAAGCATGCATTCTGGAGAAGCGGCTTTCAACCGCTTTTTTTCTGCTTTGGGCTTCGTTTCTGGCGTTGCGGCCGTTTGAATCGAATATCTGTATGCGGAAGCCGCTGCGTCCATTGGGTGTGGTACGTGCGGCTTCATTTATGGAGTCGTTGCAGCCGGAATGTTCCAGACGTTCACGCAGGGCGTCGGGCTGGCATATGGTTATGTTGCCGGCGGCGTTAATACGGTCGACAATGTACGAATGCGCGTTATCGGCCATTGCTGCCGAGGCGCATGTGCATAGTATTCCGGCTAATATGTAATGCAAGTGTAATTTCATATTCATGAAGATTTTCAAAAACGAAATCAAACACAAATTTACAACAAATTTTCGGTATGGCAAAATGTATTTTCCAGCACCCGGAGTGGAGGCATCCCTGCCTCCACAGTTTATGGAGTAATTGGAGTAATTGGAGTAATTGGAGTAATTAGAGTAATTGGAGTAATTGGAGTAATTGGGGTGATTGGAAAAAGAACTTAATAAGAGCGCAATCATGGAATACGCTATAAATATAAAAACGTGATATCCGGGCCGGATACCACGTTTTAAGTTTCAAATATCGATTCAGAAACTGAATCAGAATGCGTTTACTATGCCCATGAAGTCGTCGCATTTCAGAGCTGCGCCACCGATAAGACCGCCGTCGACATCGGGTTTGGCGAAAAGCTCGGCTGCGTTCGAGGGTTTGCAGCTGCCGCCATAGAGAATGGAGGTGTTGTCGGCTACTTCCTGACCGTATTTGCCGGCAATCACGTTGCGGATGTGGGCGTGCATGTCTTCGGCCTGTTCGGCGGTGGCAGTCTTGCCGGTGCCGATGGCCCATACCGGTTCGTAGGCCAGAACGAGTTTGCCGAATTCTTCAGCGCTGAAACCGAACAGAGCGTCTTCAATCTGTTTTTTAACAACTTCGTTGTAAGTTCCGTTTTCACGTTCTTCCAGCACTTCGCCGATACAGAAAATCGGGGTAAGGCCGTTTGCGAGGGCGAGTTTTACTTTTTCAGTAAGAATTTCAGAGGTTTCGCCATAGTACTGACGACGTTCGCTGTGGCCGAGAATCACGTATTTGGCTCCGGTGCTTGCCACCATGGGGGCCGATACTTCGCCGGTGTAGGCGCCCTTTTCGTGGTCGGCGCAGTTTTCAGCACCGAGACCGAGACGGTTCTGGTCGATTACAGCGTTTACGCTGGCCAGATGGGTGAAAGGTACGCATATCACTACATCGCATTTGGGCTGGGCGCCGGCGAGAGCGGCATTTACTTCTTCGGCAAGAGCCACACCTTCCTGAAGGGTGGTGTTCATTTTCCAGTTGCCGGCAACTATGTTCTTTCTCATTTCTGTTATATGTTGGAGTTATTTGTTTTCGGGGTGCAAAGTTACGAAATTTTTGCGACAAAAGTGTTTAAACTATGTGAATTTTATGCACAGGGCGCCGCAGACTTGCCTGCGGCGCCCTGTGTATGCTTTTCTTATGAAGGGGTCAGAAGCCTAACACAAGAGTTTCGAGCCAGATTACCGCTATGCCGCAGAGATAGCCTGCCAGGGCGAGCAGGGTAATCCGTTTCATGTACCACATGAACGAAATTTTTTCGATGCCCATTGCCACTACACCGGCGGCCGAGCCGATAATGAGCAGGCTGCCGCCTACGCCGGCACAGAATGTAAGCAGATGCCAGAACAGTCCGTCTTCGACAAACAGAGCTGTATATGTCGGGTCGGCCGATGCCGCGATTATGGCATCAGTGGCCACCGGATACATATTCATGCAGGCTGCGACGAGGGGCACGTTGTCGACAATCGACGACAGTATGCCGATTATTACGTTTATGATATATACGTTGTGGAATGTATCGTTAAGCCATTCGGCAAGTTGGGCGAGAATGCCTGCCTGGCTGAGTGCGGCCACAGCCATGAGTATTCCGAGGAAGAACAGAATGGTGCTCATGTCGATGTTTTTCACCACCTGGCTCACACGTCCTTCCATTTTGCCGTCGAGCTTGTAGTGTCGCACAAGCAGTTCGGTTATAAGCCATAGTACTCCGAGCGAAATCATTATGCCCATGTAAGGTGCCAGATGAGTGGTGGCCTTGAACACAGGCACGAACAGAAGTCCGGCCACTCCGCACACGAGTATGAATATCGAAAGTCCCTTGTGATGCTCTGAAAGCTGATAGCCCACGCGGGTGTCGTGGTCGTTGAGCGGTTCGACGGGCACAGCCGGAATCATGTGCGATGCTATGACCACCGGCACTATTACAGATACAATCGATGGAAGAAGCAGGTTTATAATCAGGTCGACCGATGAAACGTAGTTTTTCATCCATAGCATTATGGTGGTGATGTCGCCAATCGGCGACCATGCGCCGCCGGCATTGGCTGCAAGAACTATCACGCAGGCGAAAACCCACCGCTCATTGCGGTTGCTGAGAAGGCGGCGTAGCATCATCACCATTATTATGGTAGTAGTCATGTTGTCGAGCACACTCGAAAGGAAGAAAGCCACGAGCGCCAGCACCCACATCAGACGGCGTTTGTTCGATGCGTGGAGGTTCTCGACAATGATGTGAAAGCCGCCGTAGCGGTCGATCAGTTCCACTATCGTCATGGCTCCGATAAGAAACACTACTATCTCGCATGTGTCGCCAAGGGCTTCGACCATGTCGGCCGATAGGTTGGGGTCGTGGCCGTTTACTGCGTAGACGGCCCACATAAGACCGCACATAATCAAGGCGAAAACGGCCTTGTTTATATGCAGCACATGTTCCGAGGCTATCAGCAGATAGCCCAGAATGAAGATTGTCAGAAGGGCGGGTATCAAAGTACGGAAATGTTTAAGTGATGAACAGGTAACGATTGAAGCATGTTCCGGAGCTGCCTTCTCCGGAATTGCTTGCGAAGTTACATAATTTTTTTGGAATAGGTCTTAAAAATTTTTATGCTTTAAAACAGCAGTTTCGCGAAGTGCTTTGCGGGGTCATGCACAACAAAGGGGCGTATATATACGTTATGTCAGAATCAGATTAAAAACATTGCATTATGGTATTGGATATAATTTGGCTGGTGGTAGGTCTTTTGCTGATACTTGCCGGTGCCAACGCTCTAACCGACGGGGCATCTGCTGTAGCCCGCCGCATGGGCATAAGTGAACTTACCGTGGGACTTACCGTGGTGGCATTCGGTACATCGGCGCCGGAACTTGTGATTTCAGTTCTGGCGGCGGCAAACGGAAATGCGGCTCTTGCCATAGGTAATGTGGTGGGCAGCAATATTATGAATATCCTGGTGATAATAGGTGTCACCGCCATGGTGCGTCCTATATCGGTTACCCGAAGTGTGATGTCGCAGGAGATTCCGATGGTTATACTGTCGTCGGTGCTGCTGGTGGTTCTCGGCAACAGCGGATGGCTCGATGGCACCGGAGTGAATGAGGTGTCGCGGGTTTCAGGTATTTTTCTGCTTGTGTTCTTTCTGTTGTTCATGCGTTATACTCTGGCAAGTGCCCGACAGCCGGAACTGGCGCCGGACTCCGGCAATGATGTCAAGAAACCAGGTGAAGAAATGCCTGTGTGGCGTTCGGTGCTTTATGTGGCCGGCGGATTGGCTGCGCTGGTATGGGGCGGCGACAGATTTGTAGGCGGAGCCTCCGGCATAGCATCGGCTCTTGGTGTGAGCGAGGCTGTAATCGGACTTACAATAGTAGCGGCCGGTACATCTCTGCCGGAACTTGCAACTTCGGTAGTGGCGGCTGTAAAAGGTCGTTCCGGTCTTGCTGTAGGGAACGTGATAGGCAGCAATATTTTCAATGTGCTTATGGTGCTTGGTCTGTCGGCCACAGTCAGTCCGCTGCCGTTTGGCTCGATAGGCAATTTCGATCTGATGACTCTTCTGCTGGCATCGCTTCTGTTTTATATTTTCGGCTGGTTTTTCGGGCATCGTACCATCACAAGGGCGGAGGGCGCGTTGCTTGCCGCTGTGTATGTGGCTTATGTTACGGTGTTGCTGTGCCGTCTTTAGAATATATATTTCATAGAAGATGCAATTGTTGATTCTATGAAACAGCATAAAAAGCTCCGGCTGCAGTCTGTGATGCTGCAACCGGAGCTTTTTATTAGTTAGAGCAGGTGTCTGTGAGTGTGTCGCTTGAAACCTCGCGCTCTTATGCCATAGCCTCAAGTGTTGCTCTCAGCGCGGCCAGTTTCTGGTCGGCATCGGAAAGCTTGCGGCGCTCGACTTCCACTACGGCTGCCGGGG
>JAIDBM010000086.1 GCA_029056365.1 Muribaculaceae bacterium
CCGTCGAGTCTCACGCCTTCTTATAGCCGGTGAATCTATCTTCTAACAATCCAAACATACAGATTGTTACCGGATGCAAAGTTACAAATTTTCCGACTGACAAACAAACGCCGGCCTTTCGGGCCGGCGTTTGTGATGAATTCCGTTGCTCAGAGAGTGTTGTCAGAGTCTTACCTTACGCACCTCCATACCACGGCGTTCTATGAAAATGCCGTTTGACGGATTTTTCACTTCCATGCCCTGGAGGTTGTAATATGTCGCGGCCGGCTGAACGCCGGGAACTTCTTCGTCAACCGAAGATGTTCCTTTGCTCTGCTGCAGCACTATACGTGTTACAGTACATGCGAAGCCTGTGTATTTCAGGCCATTGTTCTTAAGCATCTCCACATCGGTGTCGCCAAGTGTGTAGTTCACCGATGCAGCTCCGGCGGCAAGATGACCATCGGCCTCAATGTTGTCGCCAAGGTCGCTGCAGGGCAGTTTGGTGTCGCTGCCGTCGCGGGCCTCAGGCTGACAATAGCTCTTGCCGCTGTTTTTGCTTACATTCACCATAAGCATATCGCCTGCCTTCACATCGGCGAAACGCGAAGCATCGATATCGACCGAATTGGCCCATTTGCCACAGTTTACCGAACCGTTCCACAGCAGAACCTGACCCTCGGGCTGGGGTTCGTCTTCCACCGGCTCGCCATAGCTCAGACACACGGCCGTGACGGTGATGTCGGCGCCTTTCACACGCAGGCCGTTGGCGCGAAGCAATTCCGCGTCGCCGTTTGTAAGCCGGTACACGAGCTTTTCGGTGCCGGGCTGTATGCAGCCGTAGCTGTCGAGTCCGGTGGCGGTGCGGTCGCAGGCGAGAGTGGTGTAGGCCACATCGCACAATTCTATATTGCCGTATTTCGCACCGGCCTCCACCTGCACGAATACAGTCAGATAATAGCCTCCTGCCACATCAGCGAATGTTTCGGCGTCGATTACCACATCCTCAGCCCACTTGCCGGTGGATATGCTGCCGGTCCACACGGCATCCTCTACCGGATCGACAGGCTCCACGGGGTCTACCGGGTCTACCGGAGGTTCGGGATTATCGCCGTCTCCGCCAAGCACTATTCTGGAGATAGTTACATTGCGGCCTTTGATCTGAAGTCCCTTAGCCTTGAGTCCATCGATATCGGCAGTCTCGCTGAGCGTTGCCGAAGTCTCGGTGACATCGGTGGCGAAATTTCCGTCCGGGCGTGTGTTGGTTTTGGTCTTGCTGCAGGCCATCTTTGTCGCGCCGTAGCAAAGGTCGATTGTACCGTAGTTCTGGGCGCTGCCTACAGTGAAATATACAGTAAGCTTGTCGCCTGAGGCCACACCCGAAAACTGGTCGGCGGCCACTTTGAGCGGAGTGGAATTATAGGTGGCGATTTCATACTCGCCGTCGAATACGGTCTTCGCTCCGTCGGTAGCCTGGGCCGGGAGCGAAACATTCATGGCTACTGCCGCCATGAATCCTGCAAGAAGCTGTTTTAACATCGTGATATCAGTTTTATGGTTTAATGATTTTCCGGGGGCAAAGTTATGTCCATGTACAGTGCCGCACGACTCCAACCGTAGCCAATCGCCACTATTTCAGTGTAATTACACATTTGAACACCTAATTTCAACATATGGCGAAGTGTGGCGGCCACAATCCGCGCTGCCGCGATACGATATTTTTCACTATATTTGCAGATGAAATCCTTTACGATGAAAAAACTGATTCTGCTTTTCCTTATAATATCGGCACAATTGCCTGCAATCAGGGCCATAAACTGGTTCAGAAATGTTGACGTGCGGAACGGGTTGCGCGAGAATTATGTATGCGATATGAGATATAGTCCCGACGGACTCCTCTACATAGCCACCAAACTCGGCATCGATGTGTTCGACGGCAACCGTATCGAGCATCTCCACACCGCCTACCCCGACCAATGCCATCCAGAACGACTGGCTTTTGACAGAAACGGCAACCTGTGGGCCATATGGAAAGACAGCCTCATGATTTATGACGGAAAAGGGTTCAGCTCCGACCGCAGGCTACAAAAGCAAAAAGCATCGGAAGCCGATTTCTGTCTGCCTCCGGCTCTCGTCTCGGATATGGTGATCCGTGGCAAACGTCTGGCTTACCTCACTCCGTCCGGCGACTTGTTCCACACCGAAAACAACGCCGTCAAAGCCACAAAAATCGGAAACATCGGCACCGGATACAAACGCATCAGTCTCGGCCAGGACAACCGCATATGGTTTTTCGATGGAATGTCGGAAGGACTCGCATACACCTCCAGCCTCCAGCCGTCCTCCGGCACCTCCGTGCTGCCACTGTTCAATGGCATACTGGTGCGAAGTGTGGAATGTACGCCCGGCGGAAAAATAATAGTAGGCACCAACAACGACGGTATTTTCGTTCTCGACCATACCGGACGGCTTACCGAACATCTGCGATACGACATGAACGACCCCGCGTCGCTGCCGTCCGACCATATAGCGTCGCTGCTTGTACACAACGGCTATCTGTTCGCCGGCACAACCAAGAAAGGAATCACAATAGCCTGTCTTCATCCGCTGGAGGTAAAACGAGTAAACACCGGCATCGATGCTGACATATGTTTCTTCTCACCGCTGAACGACGGACGTCTGGCCATAGGCTTCGACGGTGGCGGACTGTGCGTCTACGACAGCATAGGCTCACCCATGCCGTCGCGACACTTCACAACGGCCAATTCCTCGCTGCCGTCCGACATGGTGCTCGGCGTGGCCCGTAATGACGGACGCACTTACTTCAGCTCATACGGCGGAGGTATTTTTAGTCTGAACGGCAAAGACTTCGTTGTTGCCGACAACTCCGACTCGCTGAAATTCTGCCGTCATATCATATGCCTGCCCGATGGCAGCACACTGGCCGCGACATTCGGCAACGGTCTGATTCATATTGGCCGACGCACATACAACTTTAATAATTCCCCGCTCCGCACCAACTCAATAACCTGCCTGCACAGGGCGGGCGACCACGTGCTTGTAGGCACCTCTACCGGTCTGTATCTGTTCGATTCCAATACAAAAACCATCACACCTTCCGCCGACAGCGAACTTGCCAGCCTGCTCGTTCTCGATATCCATGTCGACAGCCACGGTTTCACATGGCTCGGCACTTCCGAAGGTGTGCTGGTGCTGAACCACCAGATGAGGATAATACGGCGCATCACACGCCACGACCATCTGTCGAACAACTTTGTCAAAGCCATTGCATCGGACCTCAACGACGGAATCTGGGTAACCACCGTCGACGGAATCAACCACATACGCGTTACAGTGGCCAGAGAAGACAGCATCGACTTTGTGTGTACGCCGTATATGGCCCGCGACGGCATCGGCGAAATCGATTTCGACAGACATTCGATTGCCTGCGCACCGGACGGCCGAATCCTCGCAGGCGGCCAGGGCAGATATGTGATCATTGACCCTGCCTCCGCAAGAACAAAGAAAAACAAAAGCAAAATAAAATTTACCGGACTGTCAGTCGACGGAGTCCGCGCAGAACCGGGACGTCCCGTAGCGAGCGGACGCATTGTCATCGACTCTCCGATTATATCTTCGCCGGAAATAACAATCGATTATTTCAACGGCCTTGCCATCGACTTCAGCACCCTCAGTCCGGAAGGCGACAGTGGCAGGATGTTCGAATACCGCCTCGACGATAATTCCGAATGGTCATGTATCGAGGGGCCGGTGCTGAATCTGGCCGCGATGGCACCTGGCAGATATGAACTCGCCATCAGAGAGGCGGGAACCGACACCACAGGCGAAATTGTGATAAACGTAATGCCTCCGCTATGGAAAAGCACCGCCGCCTGCATCGCCTATTGCATAGCCGCAGCCGCATTGCTGTTGCTTACCGTCCGATACATATCGCGGCATTACCGTCAGAGACTCTATTCACAGAAAATAGAAAACGTTTTCGTAAGAAACGAGAACGCTCCGCTGTCGGCCGACGAAATATTCCTGACAAAGGCCAAGAATCTTATTGAGCAGAACATGGGCGATGAAAATTTCTCAGTCGAAGCGCTTGCCGACCTCATGGCCATGAGCCGCAGCAACCTCTACAAGAAAATGAGCAAGGCCGCCGGCCGCACTCCGGTGGAATTTATCCGTCTTACCCGTCTGCGCGAAGGCAAAAAGCTGCTTGACTCCGGCGAGACTTCCGTATCCCAGACCGCCTACGCCATAGGAATGTCGCCAAAATTCTTCTCAAAAAGCTTCAAAGATGAATTCGGTGTGTCGCCGTCGAAATACATCAGCGGCAAAGCCGATGATACTCAGTGACCGTCGCCACACGAAATCATTGCCAGCAGACACGCCGGAACATCCATGCCTGTGGCTGCCATCAGAGCGCGGTCGCACAGCAGCGAAGCCGTAGGTCCGTCGGACGCAACCTTGCCATGGTCGAGCAATATGGCCCTCGGACACAATTCGAGCGCCATGTCAAGGTCGTGGGTGGCCACAAGCATCGTATGACCGAAGCCGTGAAGTATATTCAACAGACGTCTTCGCGCCCCACTGTCGAGATTGGCCGTAGGCTCGTCCATAACAAGAATGTCCGGTTCCATACTCAGCACAGTGGCTATGGACACAGCCCGCTTCTGGCCGCCGGACAGTTCGAACGAAGGTCGCCCGGCGAGTTCCGTGGCTCCCACCGCATCAAGCGCCAGACGCACCCGACGGTCTACTTCGTCAGTCGGCAAGTCCATATTCCGCGGTCCGAACGCCACATCGTCGTACACCGTTGGCATAAAGAGCTGGTCGTCGGCGTTCTGAAACACCATGCCTACTGTCCGACGCACCAAGGGTAATGTTTTCTTTTCCACCGGCACATCTCCCACATTCACCTCTCCTTCGGATGGCAGCAGCAGCCCGTTGGTATGGAGCAGCAGAGTGCTTTTTCCCGCTCCGTTGAGTCCCAGCAAGGCTACCTTCTCGCCATGGGTCACACGGAAGCTGACACCCGACAGAGCCTCATAGCCGCCGGGGTAGCGGTAGTGTACATTATTGAACTGTATATAGTGGTGACT
>JAIDBM010000087.1 GCA_029056365.1 Muribaculaceae bacterium
ACGGTACACCCTCTATGCTTGATATAAAACGGTTTTATCTGCGTTCGAACGGCGTTGTGGAATTATCGGCTAAAGGCGATATACGCAATATCTTCACGCCCGGGAAATTCGGCATGAACATCGACATGACAGGACGCATTCAGCAGAGCCGAGGACTTATGGGCGCGTTTCTGCCGGCCGACATCACGCGGCAATACCACATTCCGCCAATGACACTGGCCGGACATATACGCATGTCGGGTGAAAACTACAGCGGCACCCTCAATGCCCGCACCAACGGAGGCTCCCTGGCCCTCGACGGATACTTCCGAGGCAACGCACAGGCATACTCCGCCGACATCGGTCTGAAACAGATGCCTGTAAACGCTTTCGCTCCTGCATACGGCATCGGACGTGTGACCGGACACATCAGCGCCAAAGGACACGGATTCGATTTCTTCAGCAAATCAACAACTGCCGACGTATCCATAACCATCGATTCGGCCGCATACAACCAGGCCATGTACCGCAACATACTGATGACTGCCTCTCTGGCCGAAGGAAATGCCGACATAAGGCTCGACAGCAGTTCGCCAGAACTCGACCTGCATATGCTGGCCCAAGGCAATCTCAGCGGCGACAGCTATAACTGGACCGCAAGTCTGAACGGCGACAACATCGACCTCCATGCACTGAAACTCAGCGAAACCGAAAGCAAAATGCTCATTGCGCTTGAGGCCGATGCCGCATACACTCCGTCGGACAAAAATCTCGGGGTGAACATAAACCTGCACCGGTTCGGATATAATACCGCCGACGGAAATATGGAAATAAACAATGTGACAGCACACCTGAACAGTTCCGATTCCGTTACAAACGCATCGATGCAGAACCGCGATTTCTATGCTTTCTTCTCGTCGGACTCCGGACTCGACTCCCTTGTGAGCCACTTCGGAAGAGCATCCGATGAGCTCATCAGACAGACAAACGAGCGCAAACTCGATGTAACGAAACTGCAGGCCGCTCTTCCGCCTTTCGTTCTCGACGTGAACGCCGGACGCGACAACCTGCTCACCGACATACTCCATAAATCGGACATGGACTTCAGGAGACTGACCCTGGAGGCCACCAACGACAGTCTGCTTGCAATCGACTCGCGGATATTCGACTTCAAAACCGGCTCGACACGGCTCGACACCATTACATTCAACACCGCCCAACAGGCCGACTCGCTGATACTCAACGCCCACATAGGCAACCGGCCGGGTACGCTCGATGCCTGGAAACAAGTTAATGTAAACGGCAGTGTGGCTGAAAACCGGCTGCAGATGCTGCTCGACCAACACAATGCCCAGAACAAACAAGGATTCTATCTCGGAGTCGCAGCCGAACTTCAGCCCGATTCAACACTCAAAGCCCGCCTGACTCCGCTCGACCCCATGATAGGCTACCAGCAGTGGCAGGTAAACGCCGACAACTTCATAAGCTACAATCTGGCTTCGAAACATATCGATGCCAATCTGCGCATGACCGGCGGAAGCTCATCGCTCGCCATCTTCACCGAGCACAACCCCGAAACTCACCAGCACGGCAACTCTCAGGAAGACCTTATAATACAAATCGGCGACATTCACATCCAGGACTGGATTGCAATAAATCCGTTCGCGCCACAGATGAGCGGCGATCTTAATGCCGACATGCGGCTGAGCCTGATCAACAACCAGATAAACGCCAAAGGCACCGTTGGTCTGAACGACTTTTTCTACGACCGTCAGCGGGTGGGCACAATTCTGGCCGATGTCGATGTCAGCAGTCGTCCCGGCGGCGTGCTGTATGCCGACACCGACATAAGCATCGACGGAGTAAAAACCATGACCCTGTCGGGAAATCTAAACGACATGACAACAGGCTCGCCCTACAACCTGAACTTCTCTATGATACGCTTCCCGCTCCAGGCTGTAAACCCGTTCCTTCCGGCCGATGTCGCCAGGCTGCGCGGTGTTCTCAACGGCAACATGGACATACGCGGCGATGCCGAGAACCCTGTCATAAACGGCACTCTCGACTTCGATTCCACAGCCGTGCGCCTTGCCATGACCGGCGTGGAATACGAATTCAGCGACACCAAGATACCGATGGTCGACAACGTTGTACGCTTCGATGATTTCGCGATATCCGGAGTCAACGAGAATCCGCTGCGCATAAACGGCACCGTCGACCTCCATAACCTGACCTCGCCGCGCATCGACCTCGGCATGAAAGCCGCCGACATGATGCTGATAAACAACTCACGCGCGGCCAAAGGCGCCGACATATACGGAAAAGCGATTGTAAACCTCGATGCCTCGGTAAAGGGCAGCATGCAGTGGCTGAGAGTAAATGCAAAAGTCGACATTCGCCCGGGAACCAACGTAACCTATGTGATGTCGGACGCTGAAAACGCCATTCGCTCG
>JAIDBM010000088.1 GCA_029056365.1 Muribaculaceae bacterium
CTTCTGCAGGGGCTGCGGCTGCCTCAGCTTCGGCTTTAGCTGCAGCAATTTCTGCTTTTTTCTTTGCCACCAGCTCTGCCTTGGCCTTGTTCTTGGCTTCTTCATCCTGCTGGCGCTGCTTTGCGGCAAGTTCCTGCTTGTCGGCCATAGAGGTCTTCATAGCTTCGACTTTTGCCACTTTCTTAGCCTTCCAGGCATCGAAGCGACGCTGGGCTTCAGCTTCATCGAACGCGCCCTTGCGGACACCGCCCTGAAGGTGTTTCATCAGCAGCACGCCTTCGTTTGAAAGAATGGTGCGTACAGTGTCGGTAGGTTGTGCACCTACGTTAACCCAATACAAAGCCCGCTCGAAATTGAGAGTGATTGTAGCAGGATTAGTGTTCGGATTATAGGAACCTATCCTTTCAATAAATCTACCATCTCGTGGTGCCCTGCTATCGGCGATAACAATAGGATAAAACGCATAGTTCTTGCGACCATGACGTTGTAATCTAATTTTTGTTGCCATTAATTAATTTTTTTGGTTTTGTATTGTTTGCGACCGCAAAGGTACGCTTTTATTTCGACTTTGCCAAACTTTTGAGCCTATAAATTCAGACAATATAGTTTGACCTCCAGTATATCGTAGCGCCGACACACTGGAGGTCAAACTATTATCTGTTGAAATCAGTTTTCCAGAAGTTTTGCGAATTCTTCCGAAGGTATTGTAAACTCAATGGTTTCATCTCCGGCATTCATCTTGAACTGCATTCCGCATTTTTTGTTGACAAGAGCTTCAACCTGAGCTTTGTCCTTGCCTTTCAGCGCACCGCTGGACTTCAGCTGCTGAACGACAGTCTCCTGCATCAGTTCCGACATTTTGTCGGCGCCCATCATTTTGATTGCGGCTTCCACCTGGGGGTCATCCGATTCAATAACGGCCACGATGTTCTTTCCATCGTATTCAACCGACTTGAATTCCTTCTCTTTCTTGAGTTCGTTTACGATGTCGTTGATAGCGGCATCATCGCCGCCTGAGCAGGCGGCGAACTGCAGGGCTGCAATTACAGCAACTGCCATAAGCAGTGCGTACTTGGTGATTTTTTTCATTTTACAGTACTATTAATAAATAAAAAATTTCCGCAAATTTAAACATTATTTTTCATCTTTACAAATTCCGTTCCATATGCCAACCCTGTCGGCAAGGCTGCCTTTAGGATTCATATCCCAAGCAATTCCTGCGGACTGATATATGCTTCCGCACTCTGCGAACCACACACGTAGCGGACTTTCAGACCGCTGCCGGCCTTGGCGAGTTCGCGCAAAAGTTGCCGTGTGGCATCATCAAAGTCTGAAAAGCTCTTCATCGACTGCTCTTTTATCATCTGCCCCATTGCTTCGGAACCTGCCGATGCCATGGCCGCCTCCGTATTCCGGTCTTTGTCGGTTATGGTCATTACAACATCCTTACCGTCATAGTCCACATCGCTGCCCTGACTGACAAGTGTCTGCACAAAGCTGTCGATATAAAAATTACCGGAATCCCTGGCCTGCAGCGAACATACAGATGCCACAAGGGCCACAACCGCGATTATCAGTTTTTTCATAAATCATGTTTTTACTATTACTTGAACATAACAACGGCACAGAGATGCTTGTTCAGTCCGACCACTCCGATGCCATTCCTCATCCGCACGTTTGAGTATTTAATATATTATCGAAAGTTGCAGGAATCGAAATATTTCGCTATTTTTGCAACTGAAATGGACCATGTATCTATAATACTGTTATTTTTCGCCATAGCCGCAGTTGTGGTGGCGGCCGTTTCATATATCCGCTGGAAAACCGCGGTCAATGAATCGATTATACTCCGGCAGCAACTGGTCGATCTTCGACAGAACGACGACCGGTTCAAGGCCATGGCAGCCGAAGTCCTGCGCCAGAACTCCACCGACCTGCTCACCCGCAATTCGGCCGACCTCGGCGCCCTTATCAATCCGCTGAGAGAAAACATCGGCAAATTCGAACAGAACATAGCCGAATGCTATTCGCGTGAAGCCCGCGAACGGTTCGCACTTGACAGCAGAGTGCGCCAGCTGATGGAAATAAGCCGGAACGTAGGCGAAGAAACCAGGCGGCTGTCTGAAGCACTGAAAGGAAATAATAAGGTCCAGGGCGACTGGGGCGAGACTGTGCTCGAGACACTCCTTAACAGAGCGGGGCTCCAGGAGGGGAGGGAATTCGAGACACAGAAATCGGTCGTTGACGGAAATGGCCGCAGACTTCGGCCCGACGTTGTGCTCCGGCTGCCCGACGACAGGTTTATCGTCATAGACTCGAAGGTGTCGATGAAAGCCTATTTTGACCTGCGCGACGCTCACAACGCCAACGACATCCAATGTGCAAAAAAAGCCTTGCTGAATTCGGTAAGGAGCCACATAGCCGAACTGCGCAATAAAAACTATCAGGATGCAACCGGTGACAGGCGTGCCGATTTCGTGCTAATGTTCATTCCTCACGAAGGAGCATACATGTCGGCCATAGAAGCCGACCCGCGATTGTGTGAAATGGCATTCGACTGCCGGGTTCTGCCGGTATCCCCTACCCATCTGATGGCCGTACTGAGCCTGATCGACCAGATATGGCGTCAGGAACGACAGGAGCGGAACGCAGAGGAAATTGCAGCACAGGCAGGACGAATGCTCGACAAGCTCGAAGGTTTCATCAACGACATGCAACGTATCGACAAGGCAATAAGCGCGTCGAAAGAAGCATACGACAGCGCCATGAACAAACTCTCGGAGGGGAAAGGCAACCTGATAAACAGAGCTGCGGCGCTTCGGGAGCTTGGAGCAAAGACAAAAAACAAAGATTCAAGCATAAACAGAATATGAAGTACGATTTAGAATTCAAGGTCATCGACAATCATCAGCCGTCCAATGGTTTCGCATTGCTGCGGCTACAGCGTGCCGATGGCAATGCGCTTCCGGACATATTGCCCGGGCAGTTTGTCGAGGTTGATGTTCCCGACAGCAAAGACACATTTCTCAGACGGCCTATATCGGTAAACTTTGTGGAATCTGATGGCCGCACGCTATGGCTCCTGATAAGAGAGGCCGGAGAGGGCACGCGGCATCTCGCCAGTCTTGCCGCAGGCCGGATTGTGCGCCTGATGTTACCTCTCGGAAACGGATTCACATCAAAAACAAGCGGACGGATTCTGCTCGTGGGCGGTGGAGTCGGCACGGCTCCCCTGCTGTATCTGGCGAAAAAAATGGCCGAATCCGGCAATCGTCCGGATGTATTGCTGGGGGCCCGCAGTTCCGACCTCATACTCCAACGCAACGAGTTCGACAAATATGCCAATGTGCTCACAGCCACAGACGATGGCTCCGAAGGCCATCATGGCGTGGTTACAACCCACCCGGCAATGACTGAGAACAATTACGACCTCATATGCTGCTGTGGCCCGGCGCCCATGATGAAAGCCGTAGCGGCTGTGGCCCGGCGGAGAAACATCGACTGCGAGGTGTCGCTTGAAAACATGATGGCATGCGGGCTTGGCGCATGCCTGTGCTGCGTGGAAAATACAGTAAACGGACATGTATGCGTATGCACAGAAGGTCCGGTGTTCAACATTAAAAAATTAAACTGGCAATGACTCCCGATTTATCAGTAAGACTCGGCTCTCTGGAGCTTCAGAATCCGGTGCTCACCGCCTCGGGCACATTCGGCTATGGCGAGGAATTCGCCGACTTTCTTGACCTTGACCGTCTTGGCGGCTTTATAGTGAAAGGCACAACTCTGGCCCCACGGGAAGGCAACCCCTATCCGCGCATGGCTGAAACCCCGTCTGGAATGCTAAATGCAGTCGGACTTCAGAACAAGGGAGTGGATTACTTCATCAACCACATATATCCGAAATTATGCGGATACCGGTCGGAGGTAATAGTAAATGTAAGCGGCGCATGTGTCGACGACTATGCCGAAGTATGCCGCCGACTCGCCCCGCTCGACAAAATACATGCCGTGGAGGTAAACATTTCCTGTCCGAATGTAAAGCATGGAGGCATGGCTTTCGGAACCACTACATCCGGCGCTTCGGAAGTAGTAGAAGCTGTACGAAAGGCATGGCCAAGACATCTTATGGTAAAACTTTCGCCGAATGTCACCGATATAACCGAAATAGCCAGGGCTGCTGAAGGCGCCGGCGCAGATTCATTGTCGCTTATAAACACAATGCTCGGAATGGCCATTGATGTTGAACGGCGTTGCCCGAAACTCAGCACCGTTACCGGAGGTCTTTCCGGTCCGGCGGTCAAACCCGTGGCAGTCCGCATGGTATGGCAGACGGCAAAGGCTGTGAAAATTCCTGTTGTAGGGCTTGGAGGAATACGAACCGGAGCCGATGCGCTGGAATTCATTATGGCCGGAGCCACAGCGGTCCAGATTGGCACTGCCAACTTTCTCGATCCAGCCGCCACTATGCATGTGATTGATGAAATCAGGGATTATTGCGTCCGCCATGGCGTGGACAACATAAACAGCCTGCGCGGCATAATATGACGGTCAGATACCTGGCACAGCTGATAGTCGACAGCGATGGTAGCAGACACCCCCTTTCCCTGCTGGAACTGTCGGACGACGGATACTACCACATAAGCGCCTTCTCAGCCGAGACCGCATCAACATCGTATGTCGATGGAGTCATAGTAGTAGGATGCAAAAAATACGAAGAATTTATCAAGAAGCGCAAACTCAGCGAAAGCCCCGAAATATGGCTGTGCAGCTTAGTGAAAAAATCATAAAATTAAGAATTGTCAACAAAAATTTATACTGGACTATTGTAAAATCAAATTATAATTTCTAACTTTGTAGCAAAGCATTTTCCAAACTACCAACTATTCATCAACATTATTAGCAATTATTTATGAGCCGCCACAATTTTGACGAACTCGACCTCCGGATTCTCTCCGACCTGTCGCAGAACGCCCGCAAGGCCTACCTTGAAATCGCCCGTGAAAGTGGTGTATCCGGCGCAGCCGTACACCAGCGAGTACAACGTCTTATAGCCAACGGCGTCATCAAAGGATCGCAATGTCTTGTTGATCCATCCGCTGTAGGTTACGACACCTGTGCATACGTAGGATTATACCTGCGTGACCCGTCACAATTCAATCATGTAATCGGAGAATTGCATAAAATCCCGGAAGTGATTGAATGTCATTTCACTACGGGCCAGTATGACATATTCGTAAAAATCGTAGCTCACAACAACGACCACCTGCTTCATATACTACAGAACCAGATACAGGCACTCGGACTTGCCCGCACTGAAACTCTGGTTTCATTTAAAGAGGTATTCAAGCGTCAGGTGCCCATATGATTGCAATATGACAACGGAAACTGCACGGCTGCAATTCAACCAAAACAAATGAATTGTCGGTGTGTCAATAACACAAAGGGAGCGGACAGGTCCGCTCCCTTTGTGTTTCTGGTGTTTCATATAGCTGAATGAACACAGATATGGCATTTTATTTTGCAGTGAACCAAAAGTTGCGTAATTTTGTAGAATAAAAAAACGAAATTATCGAATGCTGGACTTCCTATTCAAGAAAAAACAGCCCGTATCGCTCTGGTTTGATACAGACATACACTGCCATATCATTCCGGGAATAGATGATGGCGCGCGTAACGCCGCAATGTCGGCCGATCTTATAGAACGTATGCAAAGCTGGGGCATACGGCGCATAATCGCCAGCCCGCATGTAACCCAGGAAACGTTTGAAAACACCCCCCAGACCATAGCCCCTGCTCTTGACGCACTTAGAATTGAGCTGACAAACAGAGGCAATGACATAAAGGTGACAAACTCTGCAGAATATCGTATCGATGAATTTTTCGCTTCCCAGCTTGAAGCAGGAAATATCATGCCCTACCCCGGCAACTACATACTCATCGAGAACTCATTCATGCAGGAGCCATGGAATCTCGACCAGCTGATTTTTGATCTGCAGGTTCAGGGATATAAACCGATAATGGCACACCCGGAACGTTTCAGTTATTACCACGGCAAACGCGACAGATACAAAACCCTGCATGATGCCGGAGCTCTGTTTCAGATAAACATACTGAGCCTCAGCGGCTACTATGGCAAACAAGAAAAACAGGTGGCGGAATGGCTCATTGAAAACAATCTTGTCGACTTCAACGGCACCGACCTGCACAACCATCGCCACGCCGACTCCATTGAGGCTTATCTGACAAGCAAGGATGCGGCAAAACACTCCAGACTTCTTGCCGGACGCATACTTAACAACTCGCTGTCATAACGGCTGCCGATGACCGTCACCCGCAGCCGTGCATGTAACCTCCGATAAAAAAACAATCTAATGTCACAGATTCCATCCGATCCGATTATATTATTGAGTTTTGTCAATACCCGGCTCAGAGACCAGTACTCATCGCTTGAAGATATGTGCGAAGACCTCGGAATCGAGCAGGCCGAACTTGAAAACATACTGCACGAAGCCGGATTCGATTATATGCCACAGCAAAACCAGTTCAGATAATGGAAGGCTATCTGGACAAACTCAACGAGCCACAACGCAATGCGGTTACCTGGCTTGACGGTCCGGAGCTGGTAATCGCCGGCGCCGGATCCGGAAAGACTCGCGTTCTGACATACAAAATCGTACATCTGCTTGCCCATGGCTATGAGCCATGGCGTATAATGGCCCTTACATTCACCAACAAGGCCGCACGCGAAATGCGCGAACGCATCGAAAAACTTACCGGGCCCGAAACAGCAGGAAAACTATGGATGGGAACTTTCCATTCAATATTCGCAAAAATACTGCGAATCAACTCCGAACGCATCGGCTTCCGTAGCGATTATACCATTTACGACACAGCCGACTCCAAGTCGCTTGTAAAGATGATTGTCAAAGACATGAACCTTGACGAAAAAATATACAAGGCTTCGTCTGTGATGAATTCGATTTCAATGGCCAAGAACGCCCTGATTTCGCCGGAAGCATATCTGGCCGACAAGGACCTGATGGAGGCCGACCGCCGGGCACGACGTCCGGAGACCGTCCGGATATATCATAACTACTGCAACAGATGCCGGGTGAACAATGCAATGGATTTCGACGACCTGCTATATCACACCAATATATTGTTACGCGACAATCCTGACATACTCCGCCATTATCAGGAATACTTTCGCTATATACTGGTTGACGAATATCAGGACACCAATTTCGCGCAGCATCTGATTGTGTCTCAACTCTGTGCCGCCACACACAATCTGTGTGTGGTGGGCGATGACGCGCAAAGCATATATTCGTTCCGAGGAGCCAATATCCGGAATATCCTGAATCTCAGAAAATCGTATCCCGATCTGAGAGTATTCAAACTTGAACAGAACTATCGTTCGACACAGAACATCATCAACGCCGCCAACTCACTCATAGCAAAGAATTCAATGCAGATTCCCAAGGAAGTGTTCTCGAGAAACGCTCCGGGCGACCGTGTTGAAGTGGTGAAATGCTATAGCGATCTCGATGAAGCCACATTGGTGGCAAGCCGCATATCGCAGGTGAAAATGAGCACAGCGGACAGCTATGACGAATTTG
The DNA here is from genome assembly GCA_029056365.1 of Muribaculaceae bacterium. Taxonomy (GTDB): domain Bacteria; phylum Bacteroidota; class Bacteroidia; order Bacteroidales; family Muribaculaceae; genus CAG-873. Next base: position 7,620 of record JAIDBM010000088.1, read on the forward strand.
CCGTCCTCTATCGTACAAATGCCCAGAGCCGTGTGCTTGAAGAGGCCTTGCGCCGGCGCAACATCCCCTATCGGATTTACGGCGGACTTGCATTCTACCAGCGCAAAGAAATCAAAGATGCCGTGGCATACTTCCGGATGGCGGTGAATCCCGATGACGACGAGGCCTTGAAACGCATCATCAACACACCTGCGCGTGGCATAGGTGAGACAACCCTTAAAAAACTGGCAGGTGCGGCAATGCTGCACGGTGTAAGTATCTGGCAGGTACTGACCGACCCGCTGAATTATCCGGTGGACATAAACAAAGGAACCCGGCGGAAAATCGAAGGTTTCATAGCGCTTGTGAACCGCTTCATCGAAGAAAACGAAAAGGGAGTGGATGCGGCTCTGCTCTCCCGTATGATAATAGGCGACACCCGACTCATGGCGATGCTTGTGAGCGACACCACTCCCGAGAGCATATCGAAGCGCGAGAACATACAGGAACTGCTCAATGCCGCCACAGAGTTTGTAAACGACCGAACAGAACAAGAAGGAGCCGAAGCGGACATAAGCATGCAACGTTTCCTCACCGAGGTGTCTCTTGCCACTGACCAGGATATGAAAGACGTAGCCGACGGAAATCCTCAGCGTATAACTCTCATGACAATACATGCCGCCAAGGGTCTTGAGTTCAGCAACGTATTCATTGTCGGTGTCGAGGAAGAACTGCTTCCATCCGCCATGAGTTTAGGCAGCGCCGCCGAAATAGAGGAAGAACGCCGTCTGCTTTATGTGGCAATGACACGTGCCAAGGACTTCTGTATGATGAGCTTTGCCGCCTCGCGTTTTATCAACGGACAACAACGGTTAGGCAACCCGTCGCGTTTTCTTACAGACATCGACTCAAGACTGCTGAATTTTGTCAGCGGCACGAATATAATCAAACCCGGAAATCCCGACAGGTTCCGGGAGTCATACCACAGCAGCCTGTCGTATCCTGATGTCAGACCGGTATCATCCGGATTGCGCGATATATCCGGCAAAGTCCAGACACCGGCCAGCCAGACGGCAGGCGGCGTGCACACATCCGGGGAATTACGCGAGGGCATGCGTGTGGCTCATTTCAAATTCGGAGAAGGAGTAATATGTAAAATCGACACTTCACAACCCGATCACAGAATAACGGTTGAATTCGACAACGCAGGTCAGCGTGTGCTTCTGCTCAAATTCGCCAGATTCGAAATTCTTCAGTAACTGTAACCTGTTATCATGACTATAAACGATATACCTACCCCGTTCTATGTGGTTTACGAGAACCGCCTGCGCCGCAATCTGGAGCTGATCCGCGATGTAAGCGAACGCAGCGGTGCAAAAATCATAATGGCCTTCAAAGCCAATGCGTTGTGGCGAAGCTTTCATATCATCAAAGAATATTGCACCGATTCAACCGCAAGCTCGCTTAACGAATTACGTCTTGGCCGGGAATTTCTCGGCGGAGAGGTTCACAGCTATTGTCCGGCATACACCGAGGCCAGCATCGGAGAATTCCTCGCCGGAAGCAGCCATATCACATTCAACTCACTGGGTCAGTTCAACCGGTTCATCGACACTGTCAGAAAATACAACTCCGAATCCGGCAGGCACGTATCACCCGGACTGAGAGTCAATCCCCGCTGTTCGGTTATAGAAACCGACATGTATAACCCTGCGTTGCCCGGCTCGCGCTTCGGGGCAGAGGCCGGCGACCTCAGGGAATTGCCGGAAGGCATAGAGGGACTGCACTTCCATGCCCTGTGCGAGTCGTCGAGCTACGACCTTGAAAAGGTGCTCGATGCCTTCGAAAAAAACTTCGGGCATCTCCTGCCACATATCAAATGGGTGAACATGGGCGGAGGACATCTGATGACCCGTAAGGGATACGACATAGAACATCTTGTAAGGCTGCTGCAGGATTTCAGACTACGGCATCCCGGCCTGCAGGTAATACTTGAACCGGGCAGCGCCTTTACCTGGCGTACCGGCGACCTTGTCACCTCTGTGGTCGACCTTGTGGAAAACGATGGCATAACGACTGCAATCATCGATGCATCGTTCGCATGCCATATGCCCGACACGCTGGAGATGCCATACAAACCGGCGATAAGCGAAAGCGTGGAGGCTGCTGACGGACTGCCTGCATACAGGCTCGGAGGCAACTCCTGCCTCAGCGGAGATTTCATGGGCGACTGGACTTTCGCAAGTCCGCTCAAACGCGGACAGCGACTTACCCTTGAGGACATGAATCATTATACTACGGTGAAAACCACAATGTTCAACGGCATCGACCATCCGGCCATCGTACTCGCCGACAGCGACTCGCCGGACGCGGAATGCCGCTACCTGAGACAATACACCTACGAAGACTATAAATCCCGCATGTCGTAAGCGAAAAAACAAGATGAAATTTTCCGTTATAATTCCGGTTTATAACCGCATAGGAGAAGTGGCTGAACTCCTCGACAGCCTCAAGGCCCAGACTTCAGCCAATTTCGAGGTGATTCTTGTAGAGGACGGTTCTACCATGCCTTGCCGTCAACAAGCCGAGAATGCCGCTGCCGCCGGTATTGATGTGAAGTATTTCTTTAAAGAAAACGAAGGACGGTCGATTGCCCGCAATTACGGCATGGAGCGGGCCACAGGCGACTATTTCGTTTTCTTCGACTCCGACTGCGTTATTCCCCCGGAGTACTTTGCGACTCTGGAGAAACTGCTTTCAGAGAATCCGCTCGACTGCTTCGGAGGCCCGGATGCGGCACATGACTCGTTTTCCGACACTCAGAAGGCAATCAACTACTCCATGACAAGCTTTCTTACCACCGGCGGAATCCGGGGAGGAAAAGTCCAGCTCGAGAAATTCACTCCCCGCACATTCAACATGGGATTCTCAAGAAAGGTATATGAAACCGTGGGCGGTTTCCGCGAAATGTTTTCCGAAGACATCGACATGAGCAAACGTATACTCAGGGAGGGCTTTTCCATCGGACTTCTGCGTCAGGTGCCTGTGTGGCACAAACGAAGAGTCGATTTCAAAAAGTTTTTCAGGCAGGTATACGTCTTCGGAATGTCCAGAATCACATTGAAACTACTCTATCCCGATTCACTAAAGGCGGTGCACACATTGCCTGCGGTATTCGTTCTCGGCACATTGCTTCTGCTGGTACTCGGCATATTCATCTCCTGGTGGTGGCTACTGCCTTTAGGCATATATTTCGCAGCCATTTTCGCAGGTGCCCTTGTAAACACGCGTAATCTTAAAATAGCATCAATGGCCGTACCGGCTGCAATAATACAGCTCGGCGGCTATGGTCTCGGATTCATCAAGGCGTTTATAAGCAAAATAATTCTGCGCCGCGGACGGAATCTGGCGGAAGAAATAGAAATACGCAAAGGAAAATGATTAAATCGGAAAATACACCCACCGACAATGGGGCGGCTGCGTCAAATGCCGTGCTTATACGCGACATGGCTCAAAACCAGCGTCCGCGCGAACGTGCCATGGCTCATGGCATAAAAACTCTCAGCGATTCCGAACTTATGGCGGTTATTTTCGCAACAGGCATAAAGGGAAAATCCGTAGTCACGATGTGCGAGGAAATGCTCCAAAGCAATGGCGGACA
>JAIDBM010000089.1 GCA_029056365.1 Muribaculaceae bacterium
GTAAATGACAGTGAGGCCGAACTTAGTCGGCTCTGTTAATGTTAAATGCATAAGTCTTGATAAATGACTTATGTGTAAAGTCGAAAAATCTATTTAACCCATCCTTAATCATGAACCGCAATTATGTTTTCTTAGCCCAGGGCTTCGAGGAAATCGAGGCGCTTACAGTAGTGGATGTACTCCGTCGTGCCGGAATGGATGTAAAAACCGTGTCGATTACGGCATCCCGGCAAGTAGTCGGGGCACACGGTATGGAAGTGACGGCAGATATGCTTATCGACGAAGCTGAATTTTCCGATGCCGGATTTCTCATACTTCCCGGAGGTATGCCGGGTTCGACCAATCTATACGAAAACGCATGTCTGCGCCAGCTCCTTGTCCGGCATGCAGCCGATGGCGGATGCATAGCCGCCATATGTGCCGCTCCGGCGGTGGTGCTCGCACCACTGGGATTGCTCGACGGCAAGGAGGCTACCTGTTATCCCGGATTTGAAAAACAATGCCGTGCGGCCGGAGCCATAATGCGCGATGCTTCCGTGATTGCGCTTGACCGTCTGATAACCGGCAATGCACCGAGTGCCGCTCTGCGCTTCTCGCTTGCCATCGTGGCGAATGTCATGGGCGAGTCGCAGGCCCAGGAGGTGGGATCGGCCATGCTGTTCTATCCTAAGAGCATGAATTTCTATTTCTGATTCTGAAATATTTTACGCCCTGCAGCGTGAATCCAGCGGTTCGTGCTGTCATCGGCTTGTATGGCAGGAGTATCGGTTCCGACACACCGATGCTCCTATTTTATATGCCTGTACAGACTGTGAAAACTTTTGCGGGAGCCGAACACGGTGAGTATATCGCCGGCAAGAACCTTTTGTCCGGGTTCCGTTATGTCGACAATCTCAGGCACCGGACGGGATATACCCATAAGATTAGGACGGTCTTTAGGCCTTGCGGCGGCCACAAGTTTAAGCCGGTAGTTCTGTTCGAGGTCAAGATCGGAGTATTCAAGTCCGGTAAAAAAGTCTGGAGCTGTGAATTTCAGTACAAAATTGTCGGAATCCACAGCTAACGATTCTATCGATGTGCCAAGTTCCATTTCATGGGAAAGATCAGAAGCGGCCCTCTGTTCGGGCGTGATGATCCGTTCTACATCGAAGCCCTGAAGAATGGATTCGTGCAGACGGTCGATTGCCCTGGCATAGATATGTTTTACGCCATATTGTTTCAGCAGTGCCACTGTTTTTACACTGGCTCCGAAATTCTCGCCTATCGCCACTATGACGAGATCCACATTTTTAAGAGGAAGTACGCCGATGGCGGTTTCTTCGGTGGTGTCAACCAGATATACAGTGGATATATATTCCTTTATGGCCTCCACATTGTTCTGACATATGTCGGCGCCAATGACTTCGTGTCCCATTGCGGTGAGGTCGCGGGCGAGATTGGAACCGTAGATTCCGAGGCCTATGACGAGATAGCGCATTTTATTGTTGTTTTTGTTATTTATATTCTGAAATTGATGCAGACGCTAATTGATTATTACATTCTCTTTCGGGTAATGCATGGCAGTGTCGCGCCGCGATGTGGCGAATCCGAGAAGTATCGAAATCACGCCTACCCTGCCGAGAAACATGGCGGAGCACAGCAGTGCCTTGCCCCATAAGCCCAGCATGGGTGTGGCTCCGAGCGAGGTGCCTACTGTGAATATGGCCGAAATTACTTCGAATACGGCTTCGCGCGTGCCGAGTTCCGGCTCTGTCAGCATAAGCAATACGGAGTATATGAACACCGAGAGAACCGACAGCGCGAACACAGCGTTGGCTCGGCGGATGGAGTCGGTGGAGATGCAGCGTCTGAAGGCTATGGCTCCGCTCTGGCCGGTGACGATTGCCCTGAGATTCAGCAGCATTGTGGCGAACGTGTTCACCTTTATACCTCCGGCCATTGATTGTGAGCCGCCACCGATCCACATCTGTATCATTACAATAAGCAATGTCACCGGCAGAAATGAAGCCGGATCGACCGATGCGAAACCTGCGCTGCGCGGAGTGAGCGAGTTGAATACCGACTGCACGGTTTTTTCATACACGCTCATGCCCGACAGGGTGTTGTGGCTCTCAAGAAGGTAGAATGCTACCGAGCATACCAAAAGAATGGTAAGTGTGGTTATTACAGTGAGTTTGGTGTTCAGGCTGTAGATATGCACCGGTTTGTCGGGCCGGCGTTGGCGAAGCATCCATGCTGCGGCACGTTTCAGATAGTCCGAGAAGCTGTCCTTGATGTTCACAAGTATCGGAAATCCTATGGCTCCGGCCAGAACAAGCACCGATGTGACTATATAGATGCTCTGGTCGCCGCACATGAACGCCTGGTTGCCCATTCCGCCTTTGACACAGCTGAACCCGGCGTTGCAGAACGACATTATGGAGTGGAAAGCGCTGAATATGAATTTGTCGTCGACTGTCATTCCGGCTTCAGGCGGAATGGTGAAATAAATCATGACGGCTCCGGCTGTTTCTACTACAAGGGTGAAGCACAATATATACAGCAGGGTGGGAAGCAGGGTGTTCATGCTCTTGGAATAGATAAGGTCTTTGACCATGAGCTGGCTGTAGATTGAGGTGGTGCCGCTGAAGAACAGAGCGAAGAAGCTGGTGAACGTAAGCACTCCGAGGCCTCCGATCTGTGCCAGAATGCCGAGTACAAGCAACCCCAGGGGGGTGAAGGTTCCGGCAATGTCCACCGTGGTCAGTCCGGTGATACATACCGCCGATGTGGACATGAACAGCGAGTCGGAGTAGTCGATGCCGCTGTATGTGCACCGAGGCATCATCAGCACCAGCGAACCGAGGAGTATGAAGAAAAGGAAACTTCCGCCCAGTATCATCGACGGATTGATGCGCCGGGCTGTAAGCCGGGTGAGTCCGAAACATATTTCAGCTATGGCGTAGGCTCCGAGCACTCCGCACAGAAACCAGTTGCTGTAAAGCAGTGTGTCGAGTGCCGGAATCCACGGGTGGACCGGACGCGGATATATCCATGGCGGCAGTGTAAGCAGTACGGCTATGTCCACAATCCATTTAAGGAGTCTCGACTGGCGGATTGTCTGCCGGTAATAGAACAGAAGGTTGAACAGTATGTTGAAAATAAACACACCTTGCACCGCACGCAGAAATGCATGGAGGTGCAAGGCTTGTGATGGCTTGAGGTCAAAGCCGGCGAATATCGCGAGAATAGCGATACAGAACACCGACATTATAAGTGTGATTACGCCCGAAATTCCGGATATAAGCCTTATGGTTGCCACAAAATGCTGTACGAAACGGCTATAGCGGTAACTGGCAAGACGGAATCTGTAGCGCAGTCGTTCGAACATCAGTTTCTTTTCATCTTGAATCCGGCATACAGTCCGTCGTAGGACTCAAGCAGCTGTACCATAGTGGAGAATGTGCTGTTGCCGGCTATCTGGGATACGGTTTTCATTACTTTGATAAGCCCTGACACATCGAACGTGAGGTTCAGAGTGTCGATTGCCAGTGTGGCCCTGGCGCTGATTTTGCCTATTTTTATTTTGTCGAAGGCCTTGAAGTTAAACACCAGAAATCCGGCTTCTCCCTTTTCGATTGTGCCGGTGAGGGTGCCGTGTTTCATCTTCATGGTGAAGTTGCCTTCCTTGTCGGCCGTGAACTCCAGATTTGTAAGGCCTGCCTTCTGGTAATAAGGCTCGAGTTTTTTCTCGATTGTAGCCCCTGCGGCTGCTCCGCCTATGTTCTGAAGGGCGTTGTCGCTGGCGAAATCGACTGCCGGACCGGTGTATTTCCAGTTGCCTTCCAGCTGCGAGGGGTCCACGTCCTTGTCGGCTATCACATTGCCAACGATATTGCCTATTATGTCGCCGAGTTTGTTGTCTTCGCCGCTTCCGGAGCCGCCGAACAATCCTTTGAGATCAAAAGCTCCGGCCTGTGCTGTGAGTGCCGCCATGGCCAGAGTCGCTGCGGCCATACGTCTGTAGATTGTTTTTTTCATATCTTTATTGCAGTATTATTTCTGTCTCGTGCAGGTTGTTGCTGTTGGCGTCCTGGTCTTTGAGGCGTTTGTCGATTTGTTCGAAAATAGAGTTGTTCGATTTGAATTCGGGAACAATGTGTTTCATTTCTTCCACAAGTTTCAGACGACTGCCGTCGTCCACACACTGGCGAAGCACTTTCATGTGCTGCATCACATCGGCGTATTCGTAGATGCGCACTTTGGCTATCATTATTTTCTTGTGGCGTGTGGCTATGGTTGTTTCGCGGTCGTTGAGAAGCTCCTCGTAGAGTTTTTCGCCGGGGCGCAGACCGGTTTCCACAATCTTGATGTCGACATCCGGACGCATTCCGGCCAGTTTTATCATCCGGCGGGCAAGGTCGTAGATCTTCACCGGTTTACCCATGTCGAATATGTATATCTCGCCGCCGTTGCCCATGCATCCGGCCTCAAGCACCAGCGAGCAGGCTTCGGGTATGGTCATGAAGTAGCGTATGATGTCTTTGTGGGTTACAGTCAGCGGACCACCTTCCTCAATCTGGCGACGGAACAATGGAATCACCGATCCGTTCGATCCGAGCACGTTGCCGAAACGTGTGGTTATGAACTGTGTGGCACGTCCGTCGGTGGTTTTGCGCAAATGGAAGAAGAGCGACTGCACATATATTTCGGCGATTCGTTTCGAGGCTCCCATCACATTGGTGGGGTTTACCGCTTTGTCGGTGCTCACCATCACGAATTTCTCCACGTTGTATTTCACCGACAGATCGGCGATGTTTTTTGTGCCGAATACATTTGTCAGAACAGCCTCGCACGGGTTGCGCTCCATCATCGGCACATGTTTGTATGCGGCGGCATGAAACACATAGCGCGGACGGAAGGCGCGGAATGCGAGTTCCATACGTACCGCGTTTGCGACATCGCCTATAAACAGGTGTATTGTAGTGTCGGGAAAAGCGTGTTCCATCTGCAGCTGCAGATCGTGCATCGGAGTCTCTGCCTGGTCGACAAGCACTATCTCGCTGGCGCCGAGTGCGGCAACCTGATTCACAATCTCGCTGCCTATCGAGCCTGCGGCTCCGGTAATCATCACCACCTGATTGGTGATGATGTCTTTTATCGATGATTTTTCTGTTTTTATAGGTTCACGGCCAAGAAGGTCTTCGATGCGTATGTTCTGTACATGCGGCGACAGACGCGGCTGGTTGTTTTCGTTTGTGTCGAATTCCTCTATCTGGTTCAGCATCAGCAGATGTATGTTGTTGTTGAGGAAGGCATCGGCAAGGTTGCTGCGCATCAGCTCTATCTGCGATGCCAGAAATATAAGAGTGTCGCAGCGGTATTTCGAGAATATGGCCGAAATGTTTTCCTCGCTGTAGTTTTCAACCGGAATGCCGTTGAGCGAATTCTCGTGATGGTTGTTGTCGAGGCTCAGCAGCGCCACCGGCTTGAACCGTCCTTCGACCTCGATTTTCAGCGCCGATGCCAGTACGAACGAGTTTATGCTTGAACCGAGCATGATTACACGTGTGCGCTCTTTGTCGATGGTCGTTATCGAGGTATACAGATATTTGATCACAAGGCGTACTATAACCATCAGCGAGAAGCTGAACATGGCTATTATGAATATGTTCCATATGCTGAAATACGCCAGGTCGTTGATGCTCGACATCATCAGCGAGCCGATAATCAGTATCATCGATGAACTGCCCACCAGCAGCACTATCCGGTATACGTCTTCGATTACCGACAGTCGCACTATATACTGGTTGGTCTTGAGCGCAAAACACAACACTGCATATACGGCTGTGATTATGAGAATCTTCGCTGATACGGAGTATATCCATCCAGGCAGAATGTCGGTGGGATTCGGATTGAAACTGAATGTGATGATACAACTCAGCAACACAATCATGACATCGGCCATGAAAACCATCCATCTCGGGCTTGGAGAATCAATAAACGCATGTGCCAGGCGTGAGTTCGAGATGAACTTTAGAATCTTATGTCTCATAAAAGCGTATTTTGTGAAATGCGCTATGCTGTGCAAAGCTCTGCGCGGGGCTAAATTTGTGTTTTTTGAAATCAGTAATCTTGTTGAGGAATGATATACTTTGCAAAGTTACATTTTTTTAACCGATTATGCAAAATTTAATTGCACGAAATGGTATTAATCAGCATTTTCGATATGAACGCGGTTTTTTTTGTTCTGAGGAGCCGCTTATTTGGGAAAGAATTATTAACTTTACAAAAAATTTGTAAACCCGCATTATCATAGTATGCAATATTTTTTTAGATTCCTGGCGCTGATTATGGCCATTGGAGCGTTGTCGGGTGTTCCGCAACGGGCATGGGCGCAGGAAGAATTCAAACGTAATCTGGAGCAGATTGCGTTTGTGCCGAAAGGGCAGTGGATTACCGGTGTCAGTGTGAGCTATTCTCAGTCGTCACAGGATAATTATCAGTTTTTTATAGTGGAAAATCTGTCGGGCAACACCTATACCTTCAAAGTGAGTCCGATGGTGATGTTCGCATTCAAGGAAAATCTTGCCGCCGGAGCGCGTCTGGCTTATTCGCGGCAGCGCACCAAGCTCGATGCGGCAAGGGTAGTGGTGGACTCGGAGACCGATTACAACGTCGACAACCTATATTCAATCTCCCACAACTACTATGGTACGGCGGCTTTCCGCAACTACATCAGTCTGGGTCGCAGCACACGCTTCGGTCTGTTCAATGAAGTGCAGATGCAGTTTGGCGGAGGCGAGTCGAAGCTCTGCAATGGCAGCGGTATCGATTTCACCGGAACATTCGAACGCTCGTTCTCGCTCGACATCGGTCTTGCCCCGGGCATGGCGGTGTTTCTGAGCAACTATTCGGCGCTCGAAGTGAATGTGGGCGTGCTCGGCTTCAGTTATCAGCATACCAGAGCCACCACCGACCGCATATATGTGGCCGAGCGAAACCATAAGTCGGCCAATTTCAAAATCAACCTCTTTTCAATCACCTTCGGGGTGTCGTTCTATATCTGATGAAAGCCAACAGTTACATAATAGCACCGCTGATTGCCATAATATTATCTTTGGCGGCTATGCCGGCCGGCGCCCAGACTATCGTGCGCAAAAAAGAACTTGCCGCCGATACTGCAGCCATGGCGGCGAGAATTCCTTCTGAAAAAGTAATTGTCGATGGCGACACCGTGAGTATGGTGATTCCACAGCGGAATTTCGGCCGTTACGACCGTGGCCTGTTCAACTACCTGTTCATTCCCAAAGGCAAGTGGGCCTTCGGGCTTACTGCATCGTATGGCGAACTGAATACCGACGACATACAAGTGCTCGGCATATTGAAAGACCTTGATTTCAAGGGTAAAATCTATTCGATAAAACCTTCGGTGTCGTATTTCGTGGCATCGAACCAGTCGGTGGGTCTCAAATTCAATTACTCGCGCGGGATAGGCGATCTCGACAATCTTGCGCTGGATTTCTCAGAAGACCTCAACTTCTCGATTTCCGATGTGAGCTACTATACGCAGTCGTATGCCATTTCTGCCTTTTACCGCAATTATGTGGGACTCGGAATGGACAAGCGTTTCGCAGTGTTCAATGAAGTGGACCTGGCATTTTCGGGAGGCTCGTCGCGCTTTAAGCGCATTTACGATGGCAAGCCACGCGACACACGCACTGTTATCACAGAGGCGTCGCTCAATTTCTCGCCGGGTGTGTGTGTGTTCATTCAGGACTATGTGTCGTTCAATATATCGTTCGGCGTGTTCGGTCTTAAACTGCGTAATGAACATCAGACCACCGATGGAGTGGAGGAGGGCAGCCGGTTTACGTCCGGAGCAAATTTCCGATTCAATATTTTTAATATAGCCTTTGGCATGATGGTAGTGATATGAGAATGTTTACCTTTAAAACGCGATCGCTGGAATTCCACGCTCTTAAAACCGCTTTTGCCCTTGGCGCTGTAATGCTTGCGGGCTCTTGCCTGAAAGACGACATACCGTATCCGCGCATACAGGCCAACTTCCTGTCGATTGAAGCCGACGGTGTTACAGCAGGGCCGGTGATTGATTCGCTGAACCGTACGGTAAGTCTTGCGTTCCCGGAGACTGCCGATATATATAATGTGGACATTACCGCATATACACTCACTCCCGGAGCGCATATCGTGGGCGACAGTATAACCGGAGGCATAGACCTCTCGCAGCCGAAGTCTGTTACCTTGCGTCTGTATCAGGATTATGAATGGACCATAACGGCCGACAGGCCTATAGAGCGGTATTTCACTGTAAGTTCGCAGATAGGAACGGCTGAAATAGACGTGCCCGGTCGCCGCGTGATTGTTACTGTATCGTCAAAGGCCGACCTTAAGGCTATAGAAATACTCACATGCAAGCTCGGACCTCAGGGAGCGACAATGACTCCGGAGCTGGCCGGACGTACAGTCGACATGTCGAATTCCGTTGAGATTGAGGTCGACGACTGGGGGCATAAATCCGTCTGGACCATATACACCGACACGTCCGATGCCACGGTGACGACATCTTCTGTCGATGCATGGAGTATGGTGGCTTGGGTGTACGGCGAGGCACAGGCCGGACGGACCAACGGCTTCGAATACCGCCTCAGTGGCGATACTCAGTGGACCCGTCTGCCGCAGTCTGAAGTAATGTCAGACGGAGGCAGCTTCAGGGCATGCCTGAAACATCTGTCGCCGGGAGCCGGTTACGAAGTGCGGGCATTCTCCGACGATGAGTATGGCGAGGTGCTTGAGTTCACTACCGGAGCCGTGCCTCAGATACCGAACAGCGACTTCGACCAGTGGTGGCTCGACGGAAAAGTGTGGAATCCGTGGCCTGAGGGCGGAGAACAGGTATGGGACACAGGAAACAAAGGCGCCACAACTCTCGGAACATCCAACTCCATGCCAACCGAAGATACAAGCAGCGGAACCGGATGGGCGGCTATGCTCGAGACCCGTTTCGTAGGCATAGGCATGATAGGAAAGCTTGCGGCCGGAAATATTTTCGTGGGCCGTTATGTACGCACCGACGGCACCAACGGTGTGCTGAGCTTCGGGCATCCCTTCTCCGACAAGCCTACCAAGGTGAGGGGCTACATGAAATACAAGACTGCTCCCGTAAGCAGCGTTACCGCCGGCTTTGAATATATGAAGGGACTTCCGGACACATGCATAATATGGTGTGCGCTTATCGACCAGCCCGAACCGCTTGAAATACGCACCAATCCTTCGAACCGCCAGATATTCGACCCCGACGGCAGTTATGTGGTGGCATACGGAAAAGTTGAATTCGGACAGGACGTGAACAGCTATATCCCGTTTGAATTTGAACTCGACTACAAGTCCACATCGCGGACACCGAGATACATACTCCTCACGGCATCGGCCAGCAAATATGGCGATTATTTTACCGGCGGCAACGGGGCCGTGCTGTATGTCGATAATCTTGAACTTGAATATGACTATTGAAAAAATACCGACTATTGAAAATGAACCAAAAGTTTAAAACAGCCGGTGCCGCCGCCTTTATGGCGGCGGTGCTTATGGCAGGTGGAATGAAAGCACAAGCAGGCGGCAATGTCAGTAACTCCGATTCATCGGCTGTCAGAACGGATTTCAGGCAGTATCTGCCTAAAATCGGGGCAGCACTCCGTACCAGATACGAACTCGACACCGAAAACGCCTCAAGCCGTTTTCAGGTGCGCAACGCCAGAGTGCGGCTCAGCGGACAGGTCGGCCCGAAGATTGAGTACTTCATGCAGGCCGATTTCTGCGACCAGGGCAAGTTTCAGATGCTCGACGCATATGCGGCCTTCCTTCCCGACACCCACTGGCGTCTGATAGCCGGTCAGACACGTGTGCCGTTCTCGCCCGATGCCTCACGTGCTCCGGGAAACTATTTTTTCGCCAACCGCTCGTTTATTGGACGATATATGGGCAACCAGCGCTCGGTCGGAGTCAAGGCCTGCTACAATGCAGGTGCGCTGCCGCTGTATGTCGAAGGCGGTGTGTTCAACTCCGCCCCCATAGGCAACCACGAAATATGGAACGGCCATTTCACATATGGCATAACCGGCAGTTATACAATCGGAGGTGTTATTACGCCGGAAATAGGCTTCAAGAGCGATGTGCCCAAGGGAGGCATACGAACCAATCTGCTTTCGGCGGCCCTCACACTGCGCAGCGGCCATTGGTTCGCTGAAGGAGAATATGTGCTTCAGACATACAGCCGCAACCGTTTCAAACGCTGCCATGGTTTCAATGTCCAGGCTCAGTATGCCACAGCGGTGAATGCCGGAATATTCAACCATTGGAGCGCAGAATTGCGTTACGACGGCATGAGCGACCATTCGGGCGCACTGCCTGGAGACGACGGACTGATTGTGTGCGACTACATACGCCGGCAGCGTGTAACAGCCGGTACCACTTTGAGTTATTACAGAGGCAGCGCACATGTGGATCTGCGTCTGAACTATGAGCAATACTTCTATCCGTCGGCATATACTGTGCCCGAAGGAGCCGGAAACAAACTCGTGGCGGAGATAATTCTGTATTTTTAGTTAAAATCCCGCCGGCGTCAATGCAAATCGGATGAAAATTCGTAAATTCGCATGATAATGCGTATTGGCATACGTTATACGTAAAAGCACCGGTATATTCACACTTAATTGTAAAATCTTGTAATTGTATGATTGAAAATATATTACCGCTTATTTCCATCACCGATATATTCAATGCCAAAGAATTCTTCGCATGGTTTATCGAAAATGCCAGCTATCTGTTCGTGTTTGTGTTCATGGTGATAGAAAGCTCGTTCATTCCGTTTCCTTCTGAAGTGGTGGTGCCTCCGGCCGCATATCTGGCCGTGCAGCATGGCCAGCATGCCGGGCAGGACATGAATGTGTACATGGTGGTAGTGGTGGCTACTCTCGGTGCAATTGTCGGAGCGCTGATCAACTACGGTCTGTCGGTTTGGATCGGACGTCCGATTGTGTACAAATTCGCCGACTCGCGTATAGGCCATGCCTGTATGATCGACAGGGCGAAGGTAGAGAAAGCCGAGCGTTATTTCGACGACCACGGAGCTGCAAGCACTTTCATCGGTCGTCTTATTCCCGCTGTTAGGCAGCTGATAAGCATCCCGGCCGGTATCGCCAGAATGAATCTGGCGAAATTCATCGTTTTCACCGGACTTGGCGCATTGCTGTGGAATGCGGTTCTTGCCGGACTGGGCGTGCTGCTGGGC
>JAIDBM010000009.1 GCA_029056365.1 Muribaculaceae bacterium
TTGGCGAAAGTGGTTGATGAATATAGTTCGTCGAGGGCGCGGTGTATGTCCCAGCCATATTCTGCCATGAGCATCTCGGCAAGTTCTGCCGCAAGGCATTCTATTTGAAACTGTATGTCTTGTGTCAAAATCATATTTTCCGTCCTTCCCGTTTTGCTTACTGATTATAATTCTTTGATGTTAAACGCAAAGTTATATATTAAATCTGAGATTACAATCAAAGCAAGGATAAATTTTGCAACTACCGACAACGATGTCAGACAATTATTTTCCGTTGTCGAGGATTGCTTGTACGGAGTTAATTTCGAGGAATGTGGCTCCGGTGCCGTTTATGGCGCCGAGAAAGGCTATGCGGTTGTCGGGCGAGAGCAGGCCAAGGTCAATGAAGTCGCGCATGGCCTGAAGAGGATAGCGCTGTTCGGGGGTATAGTCGTTGTAGTAGTAGGCCTTGATGCCGTAGGATAGGCTGAGCCATCGCATTGTGCGGCGGCGGTAGCATATGGCATATACCGGACAGGCGCCACGGAACGAGGCGATGAAACGTGCCGTGCGTCCGTGGATAGCATCGGCGATTATCGCGCGGGTGCCTATCTCGCGTTCGGATACCACGGCCTGGCGGGCCAGAAACGAAGTCACATGGGCATCGGCAAGCTGAGGTATGTTGTCGCTGGTTGTTGATGCGCTGAGCGACTGTTCCACCTCGCTGGCCACACTGGCCATGGTGCGTACGGCTTCCACCGGATAACGGCCGTTGGCTGTTTCGCCGGAAAGCATCAGGCAGTCGGTACGCTGGTATACGGCATTGGCGATGTCGCTTACTTCGGCTCTTGTCGGGCGCGGATTGCTGATCATGGAGTGCAGCATCTGTGTGGCCACTATCACCGGATGATGTGTGGCGATGCATCGGGCTATCATTTCGTGCTGTATTACCGGTATGCGTTCGGCCGGCACTTCAATGCCAAGGTCGCCTCGGGCAATCATTATGCCGTAGGATACGGCGAGAATCGAGTCGAAATTGTCAACACCCTGCTGGTTCTCGATTTTCGATATGATTTTCATATCTGAGCCAAGGGCATCGAGTTCGCGCTGAACGGCAAGTACATCGTCGGCCGAACGTACGAACGAGTGCGCCACGAAGTCTACCCCGACACGGGCAGCGGTGGCCAGGGCGGCTTTGTCGCGTTCGGTAAGTGAAGGAAGTTTTATGTCGCAGCCCGGTATGTTCACACTTTTACGCGAGCCGAGTTCGCCGTCGTTGAGGCATCGTGCCACAATGATGCCGCTGTCGGAGTCGACGCTGAGTATCTCGAAATCGAGTTCGCCGTCGTCTATCAGAAAATGTAACCCGGGTTTTGCATCACGTGCGATACCATCGTAGTTGAGGTTGATGCGTCGGGCAGTGGTGCATTCGGTGGTGTTTCCGGCGAACTGTACGAGCATGCCTTCGCGGAACGATATTTTTCCTTCCGGCACTTCGTTGGTAGTGGTTCGTATTTCCGGGCCTTTTGTATCAATCATGATACCGATTCGCGGCGATACCTCGCGGCAGTTTTTTACAATGGATATTATGCCTTCGTCGCCAAGATGGGCCGAATTCATGCGAACTACGTTCATTCCGGCATCAAACAGACTGCGTATGAAGTCCACGCCGCAACGGCGGTCGGACACCGTTGTAATTATTTTTGTGCTTTTTTGAAGCATTTCTCTGATGTAAAGTGGATTAAGAGCCGGTTCGACAATAAATATTAACGTCAGGGTTGCATATTTTTTCGCAGATTGTGCGCTGCCGAATCAGGAGTG
>JAIDBM010000090.1 GCA_029056365.1 Muribaculaceae bacterium
TTGCAGCACATCCACGAGCGAGATAGCGGTACGAGTGTTGCCCGTACCGGTAGCCATGACAAGCAAGCCTCGGCGATGCTTCGAGTTGAAGTGCTCGCAGAGTTTCTTGATTGCGGTTTTCTGATAATGGCGGTTGGATATATTTTCCTTGACCGACATATCGGTAATATCTTTGCGCTTGCGCTGCTGATGAAGCCATAGCAAATCCTCTTTGGAATGGAACGCATATACCTGACGCTTCGGATAGCCGATGCCGTCGATAAACCACGTCTCGAAGCCATTTGTGAAGTAGATTGCAGGGCGTACACCATACTCGGCTTCAATGCAATCGGCATAGAGACGCGCCTGTTGCTCCCCGACGTGGGGATCAACACTGGAGCGTTTGGCTTCGATCAAGGCAAGAGGCTTGCCATCGTCGCCGAACAGAACATAGTCGGCATAGCCGACACCCTGATTGTTCGGCATTCCGTGAACCTCGACCTCAATGCAAGCCTTTGCCGGATGCTTCGCGCCCTTGGTGTCGAGTATATCCCAAGCGGCTTCACGAATCATCAGGTCGATAAGAAGTCGGCGTGTCTCGGCTTCGTCAATCTCGCCCCACGAAAGGTTGGAAACGACAGCGGGCGCGGCCTCGATTACTTCGTGTTCTACGGTGGCGGCAAACTGCTTGGGCGTTTCGTCTTTCTTCTTGGGAGTCTCGACTGGTCGAGCCACAAGAATCCGTGGGCGACGCGGACGCTCAGGAATGAGAGTACGGTCGAAGTCAGGTATCGAGTCGAAACGGTGTAGTTTCAGCATAATCGCCTTGACAACATTGTAGATGTTGAAAAGCGAGTAGTAGGCTTCCCCCTTGGAAACGCTGCCATCGTGGGCGGCTTGGTTGCCGACCTTTCTCACCCAATGCACGGCTTTCATCACCTCCGGGTCGTTGATGAAGTCGCGGAACACAGCGCCATTAGTCAGCTCGAACAGCGAGGCACGTTCGCCCACGCGCTCACCTTTCATCTCATATACCGACTTAACAATCCAGTCGAGAGCACGGCGGGCATTGAGAGCCGAAATTTCCGGCTCGGTAGTCATATGCTGTTCGGCAGTATCACAATAGCGATAAAGCTGTTCGAGCATCACGTCATTTTTGAGGTAGTCGAAGTTTAACATAGCGGTGAGATTTAGTTAAACCAATAATCCAT
>JAIDBM010000091.1 GCA_029056365.1 Muribaculaceae bacterium
GTTCTACCGCCCTGACTTCGGAATCGGCTACATATTTTTGTCGATTCTGATTGCATGGGCTGTCAACCTCCTGATGATGATACCCGAACTCACCGGCTTCCGCTGGAGTTTCAGCGGAAAACTTCTGGGCGAGATGCTTCGCTATTCGGCACCGCTTCTGGTGCTGGGCGTGGCGGGCATAATGAACCAGACAGTCGACAAGCTGCTTTATCCTTATCTTGTGAGCGACCCGGCCGAAGCCATGGAAGGACTCGGCATATACGGAGCCAACTACAAGGTGGCCATAGTGATGGTTATGTTCATACAGGCCTTCCGCTTCGCCTATGAACCGTTTATCTTCTCCCAGGCAAAGGAAAAAGGCGCGAAATCAAACCAGGCCTACTGCGATGCCATGAAGTTCTTCGTAATCTTCGCCGTGGTGCTCTTCCTTGGCGTGATGTTCTATCTGCCGGTACTACGCTACTTCATATCGCCACGATACTTCAGCGGCCTCGCCGTAGTGCCGATTATAATGCTGGCGGAATTCTTCTTCGGAGTATTCTTCAACCTCTCGGTATGGTACAAACTCAGCGACCGCACCGTATGGGGCATGTACTTCTCGCTCATAGGCGTGGCCGTGACCGTGACACTGAACATAGTGCTTGTGCCTCGGTTCGGCTATATGGGCTGCGCCTGGGCCGCTCTGGCAAGCTACTTTGTGATGATGACAGCCAGCTACTTCACCGGCAAACTGCTTCATCCTATCGGTTATCCGGTTAAACGCCTGCTCGGCTACATGGCCGCGGGCGCAATCTGCTACGTGGCCGGCATATATGCGGTCGACACCCCGTGGATGTGGCTCAACTATATAATACGCGGACTTATAATCACGGCCTTCCTCGCACTCTGTATCCGCAAAGAACACATTCCATTGCCAGGACTGCGGAAATGAAAACAGTGATTATAAACCACAGCGACACCCGCGGCGGAGCCTCGGTGGTGAGCTACCGGCTGCTGAAGGCTCTCAAAGCCGAGGGCGCCGATGTAAAAATGCTTGTGTGCCACAAGGCTACCGACGACCCCGATGTAATCACGGCGGCTCCGAAATGGCGCTGCCGCATTCCGTTCATAGCCGAGCATCTCGGAATTTTCGCGGCAAACGGCTTCGACCGTTCCTCTCTGTTCAAGATAAGCACCGGCTCGGACGGACTGCCGCTCCACCGTCACCCTCTGGTAAAAAGCGCCGATGCTGTGATACTCAACTGGGTGAATCAGGGCATGCTGTCGCTCGACACAATCAGGAAGCTGGCCGACAGCGGAAAACGCATTATCTGGACCATGCACGACATGTGGAACCTTACCGGCATATGCCATCACGCCGGTTCTTGCTCCGGATACCTGCGACAATGCGGCAAATGCCCGCTTATAAACAAAAAAGAAAAGCTCAACGACCTTAGCCACGACATTCTGCTGCGCAAAAAAGAGCTTTACAACAGCTGCGACATACATTTCGTTGCCGTAAGCAACTGGCTTGCCGGTCTGGCCCGCCGGAGCAGCCTCATGGCCCACAGCCGCATATCGGTCATACCAAATGCCTTCCCCATCGAAGATTTTCTGAATCCGCCGGACTACGACCGCAACTCGCTGGGGCTCCCGGCCCACAAACCGCTCATCGTAATGGGTGCGGCCAGGCTCGACGACCCGATCAAGAACCTGCCAATGGCCATAAAAGCACTCAACATACTTGCCGACAAAGGCCCGGACGCTCATGCCGTATTCTACGGCGGCATCAGGCATGCCGAAATATTAAACAGCCTGCGGCTGCCGTTCACCTATATGGGCACTATCGACGAACCGGCGAAATTACGGTCGCTGATGCACCACGCGTCCGCAGTCCTGTCGTCGTCCGACTACGAGACACTGCCTGGCACCCTCATCGAAGGACAAGCCGCCGGAGCAATACCGGTAAGCTTCGGCAATGGCGGACAAAGCGACATCATCGACCATCTCAGCAGCGGCTATATAGCACGCACAGGCGATGCCGACGATCTTGCCGCCGGCCTTGGATGGGCCGTGACACATCCGCACGACCCGGACTTTCTGGCCGATTCCGTACGGCGCCGCTTTTCGGCCCGGGCC
This sequence comes from Muribaculaceae bacterium, assembly GCA_029056365.1. Classification (GTDB taxonomy): domain Bacteria; phylum Bacteroidota; class Bacteroidia; order Bacteroidales; family Muribaculaceae; genus CAG-873. The sequence goes on from JAIDBM010000091.1 coordinate 2,119, forward strand.
GTCGCACGGCGCTATCTCGAACTTCTCAGCGGGCGCTCCTGAACTTACTGTCGAAATACAGCAGGTGATATAACAGCGAGTTGGCCCAGTAGGGATGACTATGGCCGCCGGGACGCGAAATATAGTCGTGCGGTATCTTCTTAACCATAAGGGTTTCGTGAAGACGGTCGTTGACACGCGCGAAAAAATCATCGACTCCGCAGTCGAAAATAATGTTCACATCGCCGGGATTTATCCGGTCGACATTATTGATTACCGAAGCCTCGGCCCAGCGTTGCGGATACTGATTATAGTCGCCGAGATAATCCTTTATGTTCCAACGCTCGGGAAAGGGCAGTATATCCACTCCGCCCGACATGCTGCCTGCGTTTCCGAACACATCGGGATGACGGAATGCAAGATACAGGGCGCCGTGGCCTCCCATGCTGAATCCGGTAACCGCCCTGTGGGCCGCATCGGCCAAGGTGGGATAATTCCGGTCGATATACTTTACCAGTTCATCGCTTATAAAGGTTTCCATCTGCATGTTGCTGTCGACAGGCGAATCGAAATACCAGCTGTTGCGTCCGTCGGACAACACGAATATCATTCCGTAGCGTTCGGCAAGTTCAGGCAGCTGCGGCTGGGTCTTGAGCCACTGGCCTTCGAATCCTCCGTGACCGTGAAGGAGATAAACCACCGGCAGACGCTGGCCCTGCGCTATGGTGTCGGGCACCACTACCAGAACCTTTTCCGGCGACTCAAGCAGAAAAGTGCGTATTGAAAGAGAATCGACATGCGCGGCCCTGGAGAACACGGCGGCGCACAAAAGCAGACTCAAAAAGACAAGGCGTTTCATTGGCGGTGAAAAATTATGGAGTTTGTGCCGCTGGAACTCACCTTCAGAGTCACATCGGCCGATTCAATCAAAGGTATATTATGGTCGACATGACCTACCGGAACATCGAAGGCCACCGGATAGCTGTAGGCGGCGGTCATGTCGCGTATCATATCGTACATATGCTCATAGCTGTCGTCGGGCTTATAGTCGGTGAACTGCCCCACTATAAGGCCGCCGAGCTGCGACAGCACGCCATTGAGCTTCAGCTGATAAAGAATACGCTCTATCTTATAGATAGGCTCCGCCACGTCTTCTATGAAAAGTATGGTGCCAGGAGCGAACACATCATAAGGGGTGTCGATAAGGTCGGCCAGCACTGCCACATTGCCGCCGATAAGCTTGCCCGAGGCTATTCCCTGCCTGTCGTATTCATGGGCCGGGAAAGTATACACCGGACGCTCGCCACGCAGTATACGGAAGAGGGCGGCGGTATCCTGGTCGGCGGGTCCGAGCATAATCTGCGCCGCCATCGGGGAGTGTATGCTGGCCACCCCCTTGCTTGCCATAAGGGCGTGCAGGGCCGATATGTCGCTGAAACCTATCACCCATTTGGGGTCGGAGGCAAGGTCGAGACGGTTCAGCCGGTCCATTATATGCACAACGCCGTAGCCGCCGCGCGAGCACAGTATGGCCCGCACCTCAGGGTCGAGGAAAGCGCTTTCAAGGTCGTTGTAGCGTTCGTCGGCGGTGCCGCTGTATATTCCGCTCACGCCCAGGGCATGAGGCATCACCACCGGGCGCCAGCCCTCGTTTGTGAGCACCGTCACCGCACCGGCCACCTTCTCGGGATATATATGTCCGGCCGGCGATACAATCGCAATCTTGTCGCCTTTTTTCAACGGTCGGGGATATTTTATCATATGAGTCTGTATTATTTTGTTTTACGAATTTGTTACTTCAAGACCTACCACTATACAGCCTATACAGCCGCTGTAGCCGAAAACAGTCGAGAGAGCGAACCGCCGGTTTCCCACGCAGGCTTCATCGCACAATGGCGTTGCCAGCTCAATTTCCGGGCCGCTCAGTCCGGGTTTTCCGGCGGCCTTATACACAGCCTCCTTGGCACACCAGGCCCAGAGCAGATGTCGGTCGTCGGCAAACATCGGCAATTCGTTCCGGCCAAGAAAGCGTTCCGACACATGGCGCAGCTGCGATAATCTCATCTGTTCTATGTCAACACCGAGTCCCGGGGTATCCGACACCGCCAGAACCGCATGTTCGCGGCTATGGCTCACGGATATGAATTTATCCGACCCTGCGATATAAGGCGAGCCATCGGCATTGTGGCAGTATTCCGCACCGGTGCCGAATATATGACCGACCAGACACCGCACGGCGTCACGCTCGCGATCTCTGCGGCGGCAAGGCGCGGAAACATTGCCAAGAGCGCAAATCGCAAGCCTTACACCCGGCATCGAGGGCAAGAGCAATTCCTCCGGCATGAACATATCGGTCAGTTCCATCGGCTAAGATTTTTCAAGGCATGCACAAGGTCGCGCTCCACAGCCGAAACTACCGGAGCTATGGAATCGGCAGCCGACGATGCATCCAGTCCGGGAAAATAAGCGGCTCCGCTCACAATCGTACCACAACTGTCCACCGCCAGAAACTGAAGCGGGGTTGCAATCGGGTCGCGGCTCACCAGCAGCACGGACTCGAACGAGCCGTCGGCCGAACTTATATGCCGCGTCTCGGCAGTCATTCCATACAGGTTCAGACTCATGCGCTCCCGGCGGCGGTCAATCTCGTCCGCCAGCCGCCCGGACGGAAAATCCGCCACTGTAAGATGCACAGTGGCTCCATAGCGCGGATAGGCTATATCAAGCCAGCCGGCACGCGGCATACGCAGCGGCACGGCACTGTTGGCCTCGAAGCGGAGCGGAAACGAGTCGACCGGCTTGTATACCGTATCATACAGATTCACACGCGGATAAGCCCTGCGTCGCGGACTCGCATCATCGCGTGTGCCGCAGGAACTGAACAGCAGCGCCGACAGAACGAGGAGAGAATACAGCGCTTTCATGACTCCTGAGGTTCCGGCATTACCTTCACCCTGACCTCGTTGATACGATGGTCGGATATTTCAAGAATAAGGAAGCGGCAGCGACCGTACACAAGCGGTTCCTTGTCTTTGGGAAAATCGCCCTTTATGGCCAGCAGCATTCCGGCAAGAGTCTCGGCGTCCTCGCACACCGATGCATAATCGTCTTCGTTCAGGCCGGTGACGCGGAAGAAATCGGTGAGCAGCGTGCGGCCCTCGAACACATAGGTGTCGTCGCGCAGACGTTTGTATGTATGCTCATCCTCATCGTATTCATCATTTATGTCGCCTACAATCTCCTCAAGCACATCCTCCATGGTCACTATGCCGCAGCTGCCGCCATACTCGTCAAGCACAATCGCCAGATGGTTCTTCATCTTGCGGAAGTCTTCCAGAAGGTCATCGATCATTCTCGATTCAGGCACATAATAGGGCTTGCGGAGCAGAGAGTGCCAGTCGAAACCCTCCACCTTGCGTCCGATATATGGTAGCAGATCGCGGGCATAAAGAATACCCTTTACATTGTCGAACGAGCCTTCGTACACCGGCAGACGGCTGTAGCCGCTTTCCACCACCACATGCAGCACCTGCTCGAAACCGAGGTTGAACTCGATGTCGGTGACTTCGGTACGCGGAGTCATGATTTCGCTGGCGGTGGTGTCGCCGAACTTCAATATGCCCTGAAGCATATTACGCTGTTCGCCGGCCTCCACATCGGTAATCTCCAGAGCCTGGGTAAGCTCGTCGGTGGTTATCTGGTCGGGCTGCTTTTCCACCATACGGTTCACCAGCGATGTACTGCTTACGAGCATGCCCGATACCGGGGAGAAAAACCTTGTCATGGCGGAAACCGGCCCGCAGGCCATCAGGGCCCATTTCACCGGATAATTGTTTGCGTAAAGCTTCGGAAGTATTTCGCCGAACAACAGAATAAGGAATGTGAGTATCACTGTCTGCAAAACAAAACTGAGCACCGGACTCATATCGGCGAAAACAGGCCCGAGCGCAAAATTACAGAGCACAACAATGGTTACATTCACCAGATTATTGCTTATCAGTATGGTGGCCAGCAGTTTCTCGGGCCGCGAAAGCAACTTTCTGATTACTGCTCCCTTTGGCGACTCATCGAGTTCCTCGATTTGCGACGGAGTAAGGGAGAAGAAAGAGATTTCACTGCCGGATACAAATCCGGAAAGCAACAGGCAAAACGCAGCGACTACAAGGGCCACGATTTTGGCAGCGCCGAACGAAACGGCAAGCTGCCCGATTATCATAAGCGGCTCGCAAGCCGGCAAAGGGTCGATATCCAATTTAAAGAGATTTGGTTAAACATTTTATTTTGAACTGCAAAAGTAATAATTATTTCCAATATGACAAAAATAATCTGAAACAGCCTCCGGAACACAAGCCCGCGAACCTGCGCGACATTGAAGAAAACCACGGCTCTTTCATTTAAACTAAAATAAAGAGCACATCCTCCCTTACCCGCTTCAGTCCGGAGCGGGTAATTTTT
>JAIDBM010000092.1 GCA_029056365.1 Muribaculaceae bacterium
GGCGTTTGTTTGTCAGTCGGAAAATTTGTAACTTTGCATCCGGTAACAATCTGTATGTTTGGATTGTTAGAAGATAAATTAACCGGCTATAAGAAATCATGAGACTCGACGGACGACGGACAAGCAACAATGTAAGCGACCGACGCGGCATCTCGGGCAAGACCCTTGGTGTGGGCGGCGGCATTGTAGGCGTGGTGGTGGCGGCAGTGATAACGCTGCTCAGCGGTGGCAACATTGGCGATGTACTCACTCAGGTGGGTCCGCAGCTGTTTAACCAGAATGTAAGTTACACAGGCAATTATACACCCGATGCCGAAGACGAGCGGCTTGCCGACCTCGCCTCGAAGGTGCTTGCCGGCACCGAGGACGTATGGACCGAGGAGTTCCGCCGGCAGGGGTGGGGCGAATACGAGTGTCCGAAGCTGGTGCTGTTCAGTGGCGCCGTGCAGAGCGGCTGCGGCAACGCGACATCGCAGACCGGTCCGTTCTACTGCAGCGCTGACCAGACTGTGTATATCGACCTCCAGTTTTTCAAGGACATGCAGAAAGACATCGGCGCCTCGGGCGACTTTGCCTATGCCTATGTGATAGCGCATGAGGTGGGCCACCATGTGCAGTATCTGCTCGGAACACTCGATGAAGCACACCGGCAGATGAGCCGACTGAGCGAACGGGAGTCCAACCGGATAAGCGTGCGCCTTGAGCTTCAGGCCGATTACTATGCCGGAGTGTGGGCGCACCGCGACAACGAAATGTTCCAGTCGATAGAGCCCGGCGATGTGGAGAATGCCATAAACGCGGCGTCGAAAATCGGCGACGACTATCTGCAGCGCAAGGCCTATGGCCGCGAGATGCCCGACAGCTTCAACCACGGACGGTCGGAACAGCGGGTGCGCTGGCTGAAAAAAGGCATCACCACAGGCGACCCCCTGCAGGGCGACACTTTCACCCCCTCGTACAATGCTTTGTAATGGAGCCGTCGGAATACATATATCTTGAACGCGCCCTCGAGCTTGCAGCACATGCCGAGGGCGTGTCGCTGCCTAATCCTATGGTGGGAGCGGTTATTGTGGCTCCCGGGGGCAGAGTCATAGGCGAAGGATTCACAGCCGAATGCGGCAAAGGGCATGCCGAGGTAAATGCCATTGGCGCGGTAAAGGAAGCCGACCGGGCGCTTCTGCATGAGTCGACAATGTATGTGACCCTTGAGCCGTGTTCGCATTACGGACGCACTCCGCCTTGTGCGAAGCTGCTGTGTGATACAGGCATAGCGCGAGTGGTGGTGGGCACGGTCGATCCGTTCGCCGCAGTGAGCGGTAGGGGAATAGAAATGCTCCGTCAGGCCGGAATCGAGGTGGAAATGGCTCCCGACGAGTTTGCCGGCCGTTGCATGTGGCTGAACCGCAGGTTCTTTACCGCGCATAGGCTGAACCGCCCGTTCGTTACTCTGAAATGGGCCCGCAGCGCCGATGGCTGGCTCGACCGCGTGCGTACGGCCCGGCATCCGGGTCCGGCGGCTGTGAGTGAACCCGCCGGGCGAGTGGCGGTGCACCGTCTCAGGGCAGTTCACGATGCGGTGCTGGTGGGCAGCGGCACGGTTCTGGCCGACAGACCGCGTCTCGATGTGCGTCTGGCCGGAGGAAAAGCACCCTTGCCGATAATAATGGATGTGCGCCGCCGGCTCACTCCCGCCGACATCACTACGGTAGTTCCCCCCATGATAATCGATTATGAAGCACCTCTGGCCGAATATCTTGCCGACCTGTATCACAAGGGCGTGACATCGTTGCTTGTGGAAGGCGGGGCTGACACGTTGCATCGCTTCATCGAATCGCGGCTGTGGGACGAAGCCCGCGAGGAAGTCTCGCCCGAGAACTTCGGCAGCGAAGGCATCGCAAAGGCGCCGGTGCCGGGCATTGCGCCGTGCAAAAGCTTCAGCATAGGCAGGAATACCATCAATATTTATTCAAATAGTGACGGCTTACAAGTTAAAAACCTATAAAAACGGCCGATTTTAGGCTATTTCACACATATTGTTTGTTCACTTGCAAGCTAAATCTTAATTTTGCAATTTGAATTGCCATATATAACCCCGGCAATATAACTCAAACTGATTCTGATCATCACATGATAAAGAAGTCAAACTGCCTGTCGGCACTCATTGCCGCATCGGCGCTGGTCGCAGCCTGTAACTCCGAATACGAACCCGCCATCGTTACGTCTGAGAATGTGGAGGTGTCGTCGTTTTCGCTTACCGAGGACTCCAAGGTACTGAGCAATCTCGATTCGGTATTCTTCTCCATCGACCTGGTGAACGCGCAGATATTCAATGCCGATTCATTGCCGTACGGCACCAAGGTGAGCCGCCTTATACCCAAGATTACCACACAGGGTGTGTCGGTGGCCGAACTCATTGTGACTCGTGCCGGCAAAGCCGATACGACTTACAACTACCTTACGAATCCGACCGATTCAATCGACTTCTCGAACGGCCCGGTGAAACTTCGGCTGGTGTCGCAGTCGGGTTCGGTGGAACGCAGCTATCAGATTAAAGTAAACGTACATAAGGTAAAAAGTGACTCCCTGGAATGGGGCGGCGCCGCTCTGTCGCGTCTGCCCGGAAACATTTCCGGAGTAATAGAGTCGCAGACTGTTGAATTCAACGGCAGATTCTACACCATGCTCAGCGACGGCAGCGCATATTATGTGAGCGAGCAAGAGCATCCGGCCGCTGCGCCGTTGTCGACAGTGAAGCCTGAACTGCCCTACAATCACGTACAGGGCCTCGACCTGCGGAGTATGCATGCATGCGAGAATGCCGTGTATATACTCGGCGGCGACGGCACCCTGCTCAAGAACTCCGACCCTGGTCTGCAGCGGTGGGAAACAGCCGGACCTACTGGCTGGCACAGCATCGTGGCCACTTATGCCGACCAGGTGATAGGCTCGGTGGAAGCCGCCGACGGAAGCTGGTCGCTCGCCTACTGGCCCTCGGGCAAGACCCAGGCCCTGCCCGACGGATTTCCGGTGCACGGCACATCACAGACCATAAGCTACCGTTTTGAAATGTCGAGCACATCCAATGTGCTCATAGTCGGAGGCGTAACCGCTAAAGGAACCTTCACCAGCGACTGCTGGAGCTATGACGGGCGGAACTGGGCGAAGCTCACACGTAAAAGCGAAATCCTGCCCATGGAAGGCATTACGGTTCTGCCATACTTCACCACACGTACAGGCGACGACTGGGTCAGCGACCGTTATGCCACACTTGTGGCCTTCGGAGGCCGCAACGGACTGGGAATCATAAGTCGCGATGTGTATCTGAGCTATGATTTCGGCGTGCAGTGGGTAAAGGCCGGCGAGCTGATGCAGTTGCCCGACTATGTGCCGGCCACGATGTATGCCCAGGCATTTGTGGTGGATCAGGAACTGCCCGCACGTGCGGGAGCCTTGTTCGCGCCATCGCGTATAGTCAGGCCTGTGACCAGCTGGGAATGCCCCTACATATACGTGTATGGCGGCAGTCTTTCCAACGGCACAATCAGCGACAATATATGGCGTGCCGTTATAAACCGCTTCACATTCAAGCCTGTAGAGTAACCGTCTGTTGCATCCGATGATAACACGTCTCCGCCATATATTGCCACTCGTGCTTCTGGTTCTGGCTACAGCATTGCCCGCCAGAAGTCAGACTGCGCCGTATAAGTTCGACTTAGGAGCGCAACTTGGCACAAGCGGATATATCGGAGAAGCCAACTCAACGAACATAATGAAGCATCCGGGTTTCGACGGCGAACTGTCGTTCCGTTACATAGCCGATGTACGCTGGTCGTTCCGGGGCGTCTTCTCGGTGTTCGGACTAAGCGGCGACACATCGGAAACCGGCAATATACTTCCCGACGGAAAGCAGTATTCGTTCACATCCACTGTATACGACCTTGGAGGCAGGGTGGAATTCAATTTCCTCCCGTACGGTATCGGCGAGACATACAAACGTCTGCGCCGTGTAACTCCCTATATAACTCTGGGAGTGGGTGTGTGCATGTCGTCGTCGGGCGGCGAAATGTCGTTTGCGCCCACACTGCCGATGGGTCTCGGGGTGAAATTCAAGATGTCGGAGCGCTGGAACCTCGCGGCCGAGTTTACCATGACAAAGGCATTCGGCGACAAAGTCGACGGCTCGTCGCTCACCGACCTCAACGGCATAAAAACAGCTTTTTACCGCAATACCGACTGGTATTCACGGCTGACCATAGGCATAAGTTACGAATTCGGCAAGCGTTGCGAAACCTGCCATTATGTAGAATAAAAGAAAAAACAGATGACCACTGACTATAGCTCACAGCTCGACCGTGACCGCATACCGAGGCATGTGGCCGTTATAATGGATGGCAACGGCCGATGGGCACGCGCCCGGGGCATGGACCGTTCAGCCGGACATGTCGAGGGAGTGAACACCGTGCGCCGTATCACCGAGGCGGCTTCGGAACTCGGTGTGGGATATCTGACCCTCTATACCTTCTCCACCGAGAACTGGCAGCGTCCGCAGGCCGAGGTGGATATGCTCATGCATCTGATTGTAACCGCAATCGAACGTGAGACCCCCGACCTGATAAAGAACAACGTCCGCCTTACGATGATAGGCGACACCGACCGCCTGCCGCAGGAGTCGCTCGACCGCCTGCGTCGTTGCATCGCCGACACGTCGCATTGCACCGGTCTGTGCCTGGTGCTTGCGCTGAGTTATTCGGCCCGCTGGGAAATTACCCGCGCATGCCGGGCGATAGCCGCCGAAGCCGCAGCCGGACGACTGTCGGCCGACGACATCGACGAATCGCTTCTGAGCCGCAGCATGGCCACAGCCGCGATGCCCGACCCCGACCTGCTGATACGTACCGGAGGCGACATGCGCATCAGTAACTTTCTGCTCTGGCAGCTGGCATATACCGAAATATATGTCACCGATAAATTCTGGCCCGACTTCGACCGTCAGGACTTCTGCCGGGCGATATGCGACTATCAGCGCCGCGAGCGCCGTTTCGGTCTCACCGGCGACCAGGTGCGCCACCACACGCAGAACCACGAAAAGGCCTGACTATTTAACTAAAATTGCTTATCAATCCACGAACCATCATACCACATTATGCGATATAAAATTCTGATAGCACTCTGGCTGGTAGTTGCAGCCTTCGGCAGCAGGGAAGCTGTGGCCCAACAGACAGCCGATACGGTCTATAACCCACAGGTGCTGTACAATTCCATGCCCAGTACTTATGAAATTGTGGACATAGATGTGACCGGAGCACCGAACTACGATTCGGAAATGGTGCTCGGTGTGGCCGGCATAAAGGTCGGTGACCGTATGCCGATACCCGGCACCGAGATTACCGATGCCGTGCGGCGCCTGATGCGTCACGGACTTTTCAGCCAGGCGCAGGTAAAGCTCGTGAAAACAGTAGGCGACAAGGCCTGGATTGAATTCGCACTGCGTCCGCAGCCACGCATCAGCGAGGTGAACTATCTCGGCATGAAAAAAGGTGAGCGCGAAGACCTTCAGGAGCGACTGCAGCTTATGAAAGGCAACTCGATTTCTCAGAATATCGTGAACCGCACGAAATCGATTGTAAAGAAATATTTCGCCGACAAAGGTTTCGGAAACGCCGAGGTGTTCGTGGACCTGCGCGACGACCTCTCGCATCCCAACGAAGTGTTTGTGGACATTTCGGTCGACAAACATTCGAAGGTGAAGGTACACAAAATCTATATCGATGGCAACGAGGTGCTCTCCGACAATCAGCTGCAGCGCACCATGAAGAAAACCAACGAAAACGGAAAAATACTCAACCTGTTCAAACAGAAGAAGTTCGTTGAAAACGAATATCGCGACGACCTTAACCGTATTATCGACAAATATAACGAAAAAGGTTATCGCGACGCTAAAATCGTTTCCGATTCCGTTGTGCCCTACAACGAAAAAATGGTTGATGTGTATATCAATGTCGATGAGGGCAACCGCTATTATATAAAAGACATCACCTGGGTGGGCAACTCGGTGTATCCCAACGAAATGCTCGATGCATACCTCGAACTGAAACCCGGCGATGTGTATAACCAGAAACTTATGAACAAGCGCCTCACCGAAGATGAGGACGCCGTGGCAAACCTCTACATGGACAACGGCTATCTGTTCTATAACCTCGTGCCTATCGAACGCGAAGTGTCGGGCGACAGCATATCGCTGGAAATGCGCATGATGGAAGGTCCGCAGGCTCGCATCAACAATGTGACCATAAACGGCAACGACCGACTTTATGAAAAGGTGATACGCCGAGAACTCCGTGTGAAACCCGGCGAACTGTTCAGCAAGAGCGACCTGATCCGTTCACTCCGCGAAATAGCGCAGACCGGACACTTCAACCCCGAAAACATGAATCCCGATGTGCAGCCTAACGAGGAAAACGGCACCGTGGACGTGGTGTTCAATCTTGAATCGAAAGCCAACGACCAGATTGAGTTCTCGCTCGGATGGGGCCAGACCGGTATCATCGGCAAACTCGCGCTGAAATTCACAAACTTCTCGATAAAGAACCTCTTTCATCCCAGTTCCTACAAAGGACTTATCCCGCAGGGCGAGGGCCAGACATTCACTGTCAGCGCCCAGACGAATGCCCGCTACTATCAGGCTTATTCACTGTCGTTCCTTGATCCGTGGTTCGGCGGCAAGCGCCCCAACCAGCTTTCGGTGTCGGCCTTCTACAGCCGTCAGACCGGTGTGAACTCATCGTATTACAACAACAACTGGATGAACGGATACGGCTACGGATACTATCCCGGCATGCTGGGCAGCTACGGTTCGGGTTACTATGGCAACTCATACAACGACTACCTCAACAACAGCTACGAGAATTCGCTCGACCCCAACAAGGTGCTGCAGATGGTGGGCGTGAACGTGGGCTTCGGCAAACGTCTCAAATGGCCCGACGACTACTTCACTTTCACCGCCGAACTCGGCTATAACTGGTACTATCTCAAAAACTGGGATTACCTCTATTACATGAACAACGGTACTTCGAACGCTCTTGTACTCGGACTTACACTCGCACGTACATCGATCGACAACCCGCTTTACACCCGTAGCGGTTCGAGCTTCTCGCTCAGTCTGCAGATGACTCCGCCGGCATCGCTGTTCAGCCGTCACCGCGACTGGGAAAAACTTTCGAAAGAAAATACCGAAGCATCGAAAAAAGAGCTTTACCGCTGGATAGAATACTGGAAGCTGCGATTCAAATCGCGCACATATACACCGCTGGCAAATGCCAACGGACAGTGGACCCCGGTGCTTATGACTCGCGCCGACTTCGGTCTCATCGGCTCGTACAACAAATATCTGAAGACTCCGTTCGAGACATTCTATGTGGGTGGCGACGGCATGTCGGGTTCGTATACCTACGCAACCGAAACCATAGCCCTGCGCGGTTACGACAACGGTCAGTTCACCCCGTACGGAAGCGAAGGTTATGCATATACCCGTCTGGGCGTGGAACTGCACTTCCCGCTGATGCTCCAGCCCACAACCACTATCTATGCGCTCACATTCCTCGAGGGCGGTAACGCCTGGACTTCGGTGAAGCAGTTCAATCCGTTCTCGCTCAAGCGAAGCGCCGGAGCCGGTCTGCGCATCTATCTGCCCATGGTGGGTATGATGGGTATCGACTGGGCCTACGGTTTCGACCGTGTGGGCGGTGAGAAAGGCGGTAGCCACTTCCACTTCATTCTCGGTCAGGAATTCTAAGCCGAACCACAGGCACCTTCAGTGCGTTTAAACCTTGAGACACTTCCGCTGTCAAATAACTGAACTCCTCTTAAAACATAAATATTGAAATGAAACGTATCACTCTCATCCTTGCCCTGGTGCTTGCTTGCGCTTCGGCTGCCATGGCCCAGAAGTTCGCTCTGGTCGACATGGACTATATTCTCAAAAACGTGCCTCAGTACGAAATGGCCAACGAGCAGCTCAACCAGCTTTCGCAGCGCTGGCAGAAAGAAGTGGAGGCTGTGGGCAAAGAAGCCGAAAACATGTATCAGGCATATCTGGCCGAGAAAGTGTTCCTTACCGAGGAACAGGTGAAAAAACGCGAGGCCGATGTGGTGGCGAAAGAAAAAGAGGCCACCGAGTTGCGCTACAAGTATTTCGGTCCGGAGGGCGAACTGTACAAAAAACGTCAGTCGTTGCTCAAACCGGTGCAGGACGAAGTATACAACGCCATAAAAAAGGTGGCCGACGAGCGCGGCTATCAGGCCATATTCGACCGTGCCACATCGAGCGACATAATATATGCCTCGCCGAGAATCGATGTCAGCAACGAGGTTCTGGCCAAAATGGGATACTCGGCCAACTGAGCCTTTACGGGCCATCGGACGGATTCCGGAAAATGGAAAATTTCATCACTAAATAACTTATAAGAAACAATGTTCAAAAAAATTCTTTTGATTGTCGCAGTGCTTCTGCCTATGTCGGCATTTGCACAGAAATTCGCTGTGGTAGACGCACAGAGCATATTCTCTGCAATGCCTGAGACCGCAGCTGCCGAAACTCAGATTCAGTCGTCGGCAAAGCAGTATGGCGAAGAAATCCAGAAACTTCAGGCCGAAGTCGAGAAGCTCGTGGGCGAATATCAGGCCATTGCCGAAGACCCCAACACACCGCAGAGCATCAAGGAACGCCGTATGGCTGAGGTTCAGGAAAAAGCCGCAAAGGTAGAACAGTTCCGTGCACAGGCCGAACAGGACATGATGCGTCAGCGCGACCAGATTCTCGCTCCTATACAGACCAAGCTCACCGATGCCATCAAGGCCGTGGGTCAGGAAGGTGCATATACTTTTGTGATCGGCAAGGAAGACGGACTGCTTTTCTACATCGGAAGCGATGTTACCGATATAACCCAGGCCGTGAAAGCCAAGCTGGGTATCTGATAATTTTTTGTTTTACCGACGCGCTATGCCGTGTCCGCACACTGGCCGAATTGTGCCAATGGTCGGATGCGGCATTGCGCTAAAGTAACGTCGGCGCCCTCGCCGACGATGACCGACTTTTGGCCAGGCATAGTTTTATTGACCGTTTCATCGGCGCCCTCGCCGACGTATTGAACAGGAATGGAAACCCTGCAGTGATGCTTTTCTGACCGGCTATGTGGCGTATTTGTGTAATTTATGCTAAAATAGTGTTGGTGCTTATGTGCGATAATTGTTATTTTTGCGAAAAATAATCAGAACTTGAACTATAATGAAAACACTTGGCATACTCGCTCTATCCATCGGAATCTTCACAGCTTCGTGTACGGCCGTTACACCCGGCACACCGGCTCAACAACTCTACGGACAGCTTCAGTCGGCGGTCGACAGCCATCGCTTTTATTTCGGCCATCACGATGACCCGGCATACGGGCGCGACTGGCGGTATGTCGAAGGAAATTCTGATGTAAAAACCCTTGCCGGCGCATATCCAGGCATGATGAGCTGGGATATGGGCATGATAGAGGTCGACTCGGCCAATAATCTCGATGGCGTGCCCTTTGCATTCATGGCCTCCGAAATAGTGAAACAGCATGAGCGTGGAGGCGTAAGCACCATAAGCTGGCATCCGCTCAATCCTGTAACCGGCGGAAACTCGTGGGACACATCGGCATCGCCGCTGCAGCTCATGCAGGACAATCCTGCCGTAGGCGACACTCTGGCCGTGTGGGTCGACCGTGTGGCCGATTTCATAGGCTCGCTCCGCGACCAAAACGGCAAGCGGGTTCCGGTTATATTCCGTCCATGGCATGAAAACAGCGGCAGCTGGTTCTGGTGGGGTTCCGCCTATCGCGACGACCAGCAGTACACCGACCTTTGGAAGCTCACCCGCGAACGTTTCGATGCAAAGGGCATTGACAATGTACTCTGGGCCTATTCGCCCGACAAGGACATCGACCGGGAGCAATATCTTGCCACATATCCGGGCGATGAATACGTCGACATTCTTGCGTGCGACATATATCACTTCGACGGAGAAAACGGCGTGGCCGATTTCCGGCGCCGTGTCGACAGCCAGTTCCCCTACATAGTTGAAGAGGCCGCACGTCGAGGTAAACTCGCGGCATTTGCCGAGACCGGTCTTGAGGGCATAACGATGCCCGAGTGGTATACCGAGGTGCTTCTTCCGGTGATGAAGCGTTATCCGCTCGCCTATGTGTGCGTATGGCGCAATGCCAATATCAATGAAAATCCGAAGCACTACTATGTGCCCTACAAAGGTCACGCAGCCGAAGCCGACTTTGTGAAATTCGCATCCGATCCGGCGGTTATACTGGTGAAATAGACAGCCGTCGCACCATGTGGATTCGGGCCTTTTTGGGCATTAGACGGAAAATTCGTAACTTTGTGGAAAATTCAACCGCATGCGTATCGACATCATAACCGTATTGCCCGAAATGTTCGAATCCATTCTGGGCTGTTCAATTCTGAAACGTGCACAGAACGCCTCGCTCGCCGAAATTGTGGTGCACAATCTCCGCGATTACACCACCAACAAACACCGGAAGGTCGACGACTATCCTTTCGGCGGCGATGCCGGTATGGTTATCCAGATAGAGCCGGTCGACCGATGCATATCGCAGCTTAAGAGCCAGCGCCAATACGATGAAGTGATTTTCACCGCACCCGATGGCGAAGTGTTCAACCAGCGTATGGCCAACCGTATGTCGATGCTCGACAACATAATAATACTCTGCGGCCATTACAAGGGCATTGACTACCGGATACGCGAGCACCTTATAACAAAAGAAATCAGCATCGGCGACTATGTGCTCACCGGAGGCGAGATGCCTGCGGCAATAATCACCGATGCCATAGTGCGTCTGTTGCCGGGCGCCATAGGCGATGAGCAGAGCGCCCTTACCGACAGTTTTCAGGACAATCTGCTTGAACCCCCTATCTACACCCGTCCGGCCGAATACAACGGCTGGGGCGTACCCGATGTACTTCTCTCGGGCCATGCCGCCAACATCGACCGCTGGCGCCACGAACAGGCCCTTGAACGCACCCGCCGCCTGCGCCCCGATCTGTTGGAGTAGGAAAGAGGCGAAAAATATCTATGTCAGTAATATATAAATGAAGTCCCGGCAAAAAATGCCGGGACTTCATTTATGTAACTATTCAGCGAATGGATGATATAGTCACCAAATCTTGAGGATATTGAATTAAGATCTTATTTTTCAGCAATTT
>JAIDBM010000093.1 GCA_029056365.1 Muribaculaceae bacterium
GATCTCGTAATAGACACACCACGACTCCGGATACCTCATCCACACGCAAAAAACCGCCCCTTCGTAATGATACCGCTGCACGAGCTCCGAGGCCCCGATAAGTAACCCCGGCTGCCAGAACTGGCGGCGGGGTCGCCGCCGTTACCGGGCTGCAAGTAACGTCGGCGCCCTCGCCGACGATGGCCAAGGTTGCGTGCTCGGAGTGCCCGAACAGGCGGCATGCCAGCAAGTAACGTCGGCGACCCCGCCGACGATGGCCAAGGTTGCGTGCTCGGAGTGCCCGAACAGGCGGCGGGCCAGCAAGTAGCGTCGGCGACCCCGCCGACGATGGCCAAGGTTGATTTCCCAGCGATGAGCCATCCTGCTCAGGGCCGTCGGCGAGGTCGCCGACGCTACTTTCTGTGTCGTTGTTGCTGCACGGTGTGTAGTGGAGGCAGGGATGCCTCCACTCCGAGGCGAAGTCGGGCAAGTAACGTCGGCGTCCCCGCCGACGATGGCCAAGGTTGCGTGCTCGGAGTGCCCGAACAGGCGGCAGGCCAGCAGAGTAACGTCGGCGCCCCCGCCGACGTATGATCAGGTTGATTTCCCGGCGATGAGCCGGCTTGCTCAGGGCCGTCGGCGGGGTCGCCGACGCTACTTTCTGTGTCGTTGCTGCTGCACGGTGTGTAGTGGAGGCAGGGATGCCTCCACTACGTCGGCGCCCTCGCCGACGGGCACCACAGTTCTGGAATTAAATCGTTTGCGTAATTCACGGAAAATTAGTAACTTTGCGGTGAAAAACCAATCTCCAGCCAGGAGAACATATCTCACTTTTCGGAAGTTTAATAATCTCATTTTGCTAATGCGTTGATATTCAGGCAAATATAGAATATTAGACCAAGTGATAAAACACCCTGAATTTTAGTGGAAACCAAGGAAATGCCATGGTATGTGCTTAACCACATACTTCGCTCGGGGCATCGCGATGAAGCGCGGCGGGCCGTTGAACGGTTCAACCGTAGCCGGGGCGTGGCATTGCGACTGTTTGCACCCACATACGTGGTGAGAGAGCAGACGCCCGAAGGCCAGACACGTATGCGTGTGGCATCACTCACATTCCATTACATATTCGTACAAGGCGACCTGTCGCAGGTAAAACAGCTGTGCAGCCTCGAGAACGGATTCTCGCTGCTGCTCAATCATGGCGGTTCGGAGCGCTATGCCCTCATACCCGATGCGCAGATGCGGCACTTCCAGACAATAGCCAGAGCCTATGAAAACAACCTCCCCTATTACCCGCTCGCCGACATCGAACTTGAGAGCGGCGACCTTGTGGAGGTAGTAAACGGCGATTTTCCCGGACTGATAGGCACATATATGCCCCGCCACGGAGGCAAAAGCGGCAACATAGTGCTTCAGGTGGCCCAGAATCTCGGTACAATAGCCTATGACATCAAAGCCACCGATGTAAGAGTACTCCGCTTTGCCAAAGACAGCACACGGGCATACGACCAGATTGATGCCTTCGTGCCCCGGCTGCTCGACGCCATACAAAGCCATTGCGCCGGAATGCGCCTCACCACAGCACAGCAGGCCGTGCTTGCAGTGTTTTTCAAGCGTATGGAAGTAGTTAAACTTGCCAACGTCAAACTTGAGGCAAAGCTGCAGGCACTCCTTTGCGCCACTGCGCAGATACTTGGCGATGTCGTCCAGGCCGAAACGCGCCGGCTCAGATACCGGCGGCTCAGTGCGTCGATCACCAACCAGTGGACAAAGGCTTTGGCCGAATACATTATCGCCTCGACATGCGGCAGCCGTTCAGAGACACTTGCCGCAGCAGAAAAAATAGCAGCCATGCATCCGGAAACAAAAATGCAGCACACGATACACCGGAATGCGCTGGCCGCCTGCGCTTGTCAGAGCCGCCTCTGACAACTGCGGATTGCCGTCTCCACCATAACGGATGGCACGGAACGGCAGCGCCACACCACACGTGTGAACATACATCCCAGCTCAATCTGCGGGCATCCGCCACATCATGGTGAATGCCCGCAGGCAGCTGTCGCATCACAACTTACTTATTGACGGTTGATTGTAAACGTATACCTGAGTTATTTCAGGTGTCATATATTCGGCAGAAAAAACATGGCCGGATGTTTTTTAATGAAAACATACTAAAAATAAATGCAGGCTATTATTTTGGCGGCGGGCATGGGCCGTCGGCTTGGTGAATTCACTGCGGATAACACCAAATGCATGCTTGAGGTCAATGGAGTCAGACTCATTGACCGGTTATTGACGCAACTTCAGAAATTCGGTGTGTCGAGAATCGTTGTTGTAGTAGGTTATGAAGGGAATAAACTCAAGACCTATATCACCAAAAACTATCCCTCCTGGCCGATTGAATTTGTAGAAAACCCGATTTACGACAAGACTAACAATATCTATTCGTTGTGGCTGGCCCGTGGCTATATGCGCGAGGAAGACACCATTCTGCTGGAGTCGGACCTTATTTTCGAAGATGCAGTTCTTGAAGCCATATTCGAAACCGAAATCAGTAACTGTGCTTTGGTCTCGAAGTATGAGACCTGGATGGACGGTACGATGGTGAGGATAGACGAAGATAATAATATAGTCAATTTCATACCGAAAAAGGCATTCAAATACAGCGATACCGAGTTTTATTATAAAACGGTGAATATTTATAAATTCACCAGAGAGTTCCTTGTCGACCATTATCTGCCATTTCTGGATGCATATATCAAGGTGCTTGGTAACAACGAGTATTATGAACAGGTGCTTAGGGTAATAACTCTGATCGACAACTCAGAGATGAAAGCTCTGTGTATAAGCGGAAAGAAGTGGTATGAGATTGATGATGTTCAGGATTTGCGCATTGCTGAGACTATTTTTGCCGAACCGGAACAGAAACTTGAGAAAATACAGCATTCTTTTGGCGGCTACTGGCGTTATTCCGGCCTGCTGGATTTCTGTTATCTTGTGAATCCTTATTTTCCGCGAACCAGGATGATTGATGAGATGAAGGCGAATTTTGAGCCGTTGTTGCGCAACTATCCTTCGGGTATGGGTGTGAACTCTCTTATAGCATCGAAATACTTCTCGCTCCGGCATGAATATGTAGTTGTGGGAAATGGCGCGGCAGAGCTTATAAAAAGCATAATGGGGTATCTCAGAGGGAAAATCGGCGTGATTTATCCTACTTTCGAGGAGTACCCCAACAGAATCGACAAGTCGAGGATTGTGGCATATTTTCCTGACAATGCCAATTTCAGTTACTCGGCCGATGACATCATATCGTTCTACTCAAAGAATGCGGTCGACAATCTACTGATTGTAAACCCCGATAATCCGTCAGGCAACTTTGTGGACAGAGCCGGACTCGACAAGCTTATCGCATGGGCCGCCGACCGAAATATCCGTCTGATTATAGACGAGTCGTTTGTCGATTTTGCCGACACTGCGGCGGAGGCAACGTTGCTGCACGATGATATATTGGAGCACAATCCGCATCTGTGCGTAATGAAGTCTATATCGAAAAGTTATGGCGTGCCGGGTCTCAGACTTGGTGTTCTTGCATCGTCCGACTGTGAGTTGATAAAATATATGAGGTCGGATGTCGGGATATGGAATATCAATTCCTTTGCCGAGTTCTATATGCAGATTTTCGGCAAGTATGAAAAGGACTATACACGTTCCTGCGAGAAGTTCAGAGTTGAAAGAGAACTGTTCAGAGCTGAGTTGGAGCAGGTGCCCTTCCTGAGGGTAATACCATCGGCAGCCAACTATTTCCTATGTGAGATAAGCGACAGATTCACGCCTAAGCAGTTGACTACTTTGTTATTGACCGAGCACGATATTTACATAAAGGATTGCTCAGGCAAAACCGGATTTGAACGCAACGGAAATTATATACGTGTGGCCATCCGCGACCGACAAGATAATCACACACTTGCAGAGGTGTTGAAAAATCTATAGCCAGCTCTTTATCCGATGACCGCAAGAGTTTTATATGAAATAGTACTCCATAAGCTGCATCTCGATTGCATTCTTGCAAGAGAGCGACTTCGTGCACTGGGCTATTACGGGCAGAAAAAGACATACCGGAAAATAATTTCACGGATATCGGAGCGCGGACATGCCAATGTGGTTTTCATAGCATCGTCCTTGTCGATGTGGAGATATGACGGATTATGCCGTATGATGATGGCCGACAGCCGTTTCTCTGTGTATGTGGTGATACATCCGTTCAATACATACTCCATAGAGGCAAGAAAAGACGAGATACGGAGAATGGCATCGTATTTCGACAGCCTTGGTGTACCGTATATCGTGTCTGGAGAAGATGGTGAAGACAGTTATAAAGATTTCAAGGCGAAGTTCAGGCCCGACATGATATTTTATGTCCAGCATTATGAGGGTGTGTATGGCGACAGCCTGGAGTGGAGGACTAACCGCGACTGTCTGCTTGCCTACATTCCATATACGCTTACATTGGCATATTCGCAGTGGAGTTTCAATCAGGACATGCATAATGTGTTGTGGCGCAGCTACCAGCCATCGGAGGTGCATCGTAGGGTTGCCGTTAAGCTTGCTTCCAACAGAGGCCGCAACATTTCGGTGGCAGGTGATCCGAGATTCGATTCGCTTACAGCGGCGCCTTTGTCCGATCCGTGGAAAGCCATGCCAGATGGACGGCATCGGAAAAGGGTGATATTCGCTCCTCATTTTCAGGTCAGGACGAACAATCTGTTCAACAGGCCGGAGTTCATTCAGGTGGCCGAGCTTATGTTGCAGCTGGCTGTCGACTACAGCGACAGACTGCAGTTTGCCTTTAAGCCTCATCCTCGGTTGAAATCGGAGCTGTACAATCATCCGGAGTGGGGCGTCGAGAAAACCGACCGCTACTATAGGCAATGGTCGGAATTGCCAAACTGCCAGATGGAAGAGGGCGATTATATTGATTTGTTCATACACTCCGATGCGATTATTCACAATTGCGGTTCCTTTACGTGTGAATATCTCATGACGCGTAAGCCCGCTGCATTTGTCGCAGGCAATCTGGCGGAGGTTGAAAAGAACATGCATGAATATGCGCTGGCATGTATGGACGCGCACTATACTGTATACACTGAGCCGGAAATCAGAGATTTTGTCGACAATGTGGTTTTGGCTGGCGTAGACCCCAGAAAGAAAATGCGGGAGAAAGTTTTTGCGGAATATCTTACCCCTCCGGATACGGGCAATACGGCCATGAATGTATTCAACGACATCATTAATTCGTTCGGCTGGAATTGATAATGGATATTCTGGTAGTGATATTGTTTCTTTTGTGTCTTTATGGCATACGGTTGTCGTATAAAGGGCACAGCGATTATCTTGGCCGAAGCCAGACCGACTCGGTCAAGGGCATTTTTGCCATCATAATACTCTTCTCGCATATGAGAGGCTATCTTCCCCCCCCCTCAGGCAATTACGATGTGGCATACTATGGAATGCTCGACTGTTTGGGACAGCTGATGGTGGTTATGTTTCTGTTTTATAGCGGATATGGCATAATGGAGGCGCTCAGACGCGACATTCGCAGATACAGCGACAATTTTCTTACACACCGCTTGCTCAAGGTGTGGCTGATGTTCGCCATTGCGGTTAGTCTGTATTTGCTGTTGAACATTGTGCTTCAGCGCGATTATGGTTTGAAGACGGTGCTGATGTCGTATATGGGGTGGGAGTCGATAGGAAACAGCAACTGGTTCGTTTTCGACATAATGGTGCTTTATCTATTCACTTATATGTCGTTGAAAATCTCGGCTTATGCCGGTCTGAATCTGAAATCGGTGGCCTTGATTGTGGCACTTCTGTCATTGGCGCTGTGTCTGATGTTTATCCGCATGGGCAAGGGGGCGTGGTGGTATGACACTGTGCTTGCGTATCCGATCGGAATGTATTATTCCCTTTACAAGGATAAGATAGAACGGATTGTTTCAGGACACAGATGGTATCTGGCTGTAACTATCGTTGTGCTGGTATTCACTCTGTTCTATATGCGCGATACACTTGTTTTTGCCACAATCGGAAATAAGGTAGTGGCCGGATATATGTCGTTTACAGCTTTTCTGCTCACATCAGGCATATTCGCATTATTGCTTGTACTTCTTTCAATGAAGATAAAGATAGATAATAAAATACTTCGTTGGCTCGGAGTCAACGCATTTGCCATTTACATATTACAGCGTCTTGCCATGATTGCGGCGGCGCATATGGGATGGAACCGGAATTCGCTCGTGTTCGCTGCCATAGTGATTCCTGTTACATTGCTTGTATCGGCGGTCTTTACCGCCGCGACCGGAAAAATCAATAGAGCATTATTTCATTGACAATGTCATCAGAACTTAAAGACAAGGCAATAAAGGGTGTGGCCTGGACAATGATCGAGCGCTATTCAGGCCAGATTGTTCAGTTTGTCATATCGATTATTCTTGCCAGAATACTCACGCCCTCGGAATACGGACTTATTGGAATGCTGGCCATATTCATCGGTCTGACTTCCATATTCATCGACGGAGGGTTCTCCAGTGCGCTGGTTCAGCGCAAGGACCGTACGGACCGCGACATTTCCACCGTATTCTATATCAACGTGGGCATGGCGGTTGTGATGTATCTGTTGCTATTTGTTTCGGCTCCATGGATTGCGGACTTCTATAAGCAGCCGGAGCTTACGGCAATTGTGCGTGTCTACTGCCTTGGTCTGGTAATATCCTCGCTTACTTCTACCAGCGGCGTGCTGCTTGTAATAAATCTCGACTTCAAGACAACTACCAAAATATCGCTTTCTGCAGCTTTTATATCAGGCATAATAGGCATAGCCATGGCTTACAGTGGCTGGGGGGTATGGGCTTTGGTCGGGCAGTCGTTGAGCAGCTGCGTTATATCGGCTGTTCTGACGGTATATTTTGTACGTTGGTATCCGAAAAGCGGATTCAGCAGGGAGTCGTTCCGCCGACTGTTCTCGTTCAGTTCCAAACTCTTTGCCGCCACTCTCATAACAACGGTATACGACAATATCACCGGAGCCGTCATTGGCAAACAGTTCAGCGCTGCGGCCTTGGGTTACTATAACAGAGCCTATGGATTCAATCAGCTTGTAAACAGCAACATCACCGGAGTATTAGGCCGTGTTTCATACCCGCTACTGAGTCAGATACAGGATCAGGAAGATCGTCTGCGCCAGATTTACAAACGCTACATACAGATGTCGGCCTTTCTCACCTTCCCCTTGCTGATGATACTGTGCGGTGTGGCAAAACCGTTGGTGCTGTTTCTGCTCACCGATAAATGGAGCGATTCGATAATTCTGTTGCAGATTCTGTCGTTTTCGTTCATGTTCGACGGAGTGATTATCTCGAACCTGAATCTTATAAGGGTAAAGGGCCGTTCGGATCTCATTCTTAAACTCGAAATAATAAAAAAGGCCGTGGCTTTTACGATTTTAGGAATTGCCATAGCCATGGACAGTATCCTGGCCATATGTATCGGAAAGGCCATATACAGCGTGTTTTTCGCTTTGTACCTCAACACTTATTACACAAAAAAACTCATGGGTTACGGATTCCGTGACCAGTTTTCCGATTTCGGTCCATATCTGTTTGTATCGCTTGGAGTACTGGCCGGATGCCTGTCGCTCAGTTATATCATACCTGATTCATTGATAGCTCTGCTGACCGGTGTGATTTTCGGACTATGCGCATATGGAATGGTTTGTAAATACTGCGGACTATATGCCTATAAGGAGTTTATGAATATAATCGGTCCGAAATTACACTTTATCGGTTAAAAAAAATTCAGCAGAAGTCAGAATAACCTATAATTGAAAGTCAACAATGAATAAGCCTTTACAGATTTGTATCTGCGGCGGTGGTTCTCAAGGCCATATTTCCACCGGAGTCATCGGAAGCAAGAACGATTGTGTGGTCAGGGTATTGACCCGGCGTCCATCGTTATGGAGCCGAGAGTTTGTTACCGTCGACCTTGACGGAAATGAATATCATGCCAATATTGAAGCTATATCCGACAATCCTTCGGATGTTATTCCTCAGAGTGATATTATCCTCATCTGTCTGCCTGGATATGCTTTAAGAGAGGAACTGAAAAAAATAAAGCCTTTTGTGCGGCCTGACGCAATAGTCGGATGCGCCTTTGGCGGCAGCGGTTTCTTTATCGACCTGTTCGATGTTTTCGGCGAGGATGCAAAAGGTTTCGCTCTGCAGAGGGTTCCGTATACAGGACGTGTAAGAGAGTATGGCCACAGCGCCTCGCTTAAAGGCTATAAGCCATATCTTAAGGTTGCGACACATAATATCGGGAATCCCGAGGAACTCGTATCCATACTCCGGAACTGGTATTCGACTCCTGTGTATCTGCTCAGACACTGGCTTGAGGTTACACTGAGCAACAGCAATCCGCTTTTGCATCCTTGCCGAATGAGCGTAATGTTCAAGGATTGGACCCCAGGCAAGGAGTATGACCATATACCTTATATGTACAACACGGATTGGGATGATGAGTCGTCGCAATGTTGGATCGACTGTGACAACGAGCTGCATGCGATTATGGCAAAGCTCCCCATGGACAAGAACGAGGTTCCTACCGTACTGGAATATTATGGCTGCGACTCTGTGGAGTCTCTGACTGCGAAAATGCAGTCGATTGTGCCCTTCAAAACCGTGCAGGCTCATATGAACCCCACCGGACGCGGTACATTCACCATCGACTCCGACATCCGTTATTTCACCGAGGATATACCTTTCGGTTTGATTCTTATAAAATCATTCGGCGAGCTTACCGGAACCCCTACGCCTGAAATCGACAAGGTGATATACTGGGCGCAGAACATAATGGGCAAGGAATATCTTGTGGACGGAAAGCTCAACGGCCGCGACATAGGCGAGTGTTGTGTGGCCAAAAGCAAATTCTGTATTTGAATTTTTTGCCGGTCGGATATGATGGCCGGCCGATGATGCTGTTATGCGCTTTATAAAAGGTTTTGTGGATTTCATAAGAGAGAGCTTCATAAAACAGCCGGAGAACACTCAGCCCGGAGGCAAGAAACGTATTGTGTTCATAGATCTTGCCAAGGGTGTCTGTATAATTCTTGTAGTGCTTCTGCACTCAGGCTACCTTATGGATGTTCCGGCACTGAAAGCATTGAGAATGCCATTGTATTTCATTCTGTCGGGTCTGTTTTTCAAGGACTATGGAGGAGTATTGAACTTGATTGTGAAGAAAACAAACAAGTTGCTGATTCCGTTCTGCTCGTTTGTAATTATATATCTACTTATAAGTATCGTTACCTCGCCTCGCGCTGCCGTTCTGCCAAAAGTGGTGGAAGACATTCTGCAACCATTCACCGAACCCCGTGTCAACAATCTGCCGATATGGTTTCTGCTGTGCCTGTTTTGGGTAAATCTGATTTACTGTATCATTAGCCGAAATGTCGGCAATATATGGTTTAGAGCCGCGCTTATACTCTTAATTGCCTATGGAGTAGGGTATTATGTGTCGGTGCATAACATTTACCTTCCGTTGTTCTTCGCTTCGGCGCTGAGTGCCACACCGTTTTTCTTCATCGGAGTCTGTTTGAGAAAGCTTCCGGTACTGTATAAGACGGAACACGACAGATTTTATCTTCTGGCTTTTGTGCTTGCCGCTGTGGCGGCAGTGACTTACTGCGTGCTGAAGGGAACGCCCTTTATCGATTTCCGTTCGAATGTATATCAGGGCAATATCGTTGAAATCTATCTGGTTGCCGTTGTGCTGGTTGTTGCTTTATTATTGGTGTGCAAAGCCGTGGAGTGGCTGCCGTTGGTGTCGTATATAGGCCGCTACTCTGTGATAGTATTGTGCTGCCATGCCATATTTATCGATTATGCATATCTGCCGTACTATTTTTGTGTAGGCCGCGATGTAACGGCATTGGAGTCTGTGGTTATTTCGTGGATACTGTGCTGGCTCTGCATTCCGGTATTGAAGACTTTTGTGCCATATATTACAGCACAAAAAGACCTGATAACTTATACGCCGTCCGATAGCGGACGCATTGGTTCGAAACAGTTTCGCAAAGCCTGAACCTTCCTGTTATGCCTAAGCTATCTGTAATTGTTCCATGTTATAATGCCCAGAGGTATATTTCCGACTGTCTGGAAAGTATCGGACGTCAGACAGTCGGCAGTTATGAGATTGTATTCATAAACGACGGAAGCCGCGACGGTACTGCGGAGATACTCGACGGCATTGCAGCAGTCCGACCGGATGTGAAAGTCGTGCATAAACCGAACGGAGGTGTTTCTTCGGCCCGAAACGCAGGACTTGATGTGGCGAGCGGTGAGTGGATCACATTTGTCGATGTCGACGACAAGATAAAGCCGGATGCATTCGAACACATGCTGGGAGTAGCCGCAGCGGATGATGATGCGGTTTTTGCCGGATTCGAGATATATCACAATGGCATTCTGTCGAACCGGATTCCGCCTTACAAATGCCGGTCGCTCGACAATATTGCCATGGCCGCCGAATTGTTTGCCCCGTCGGACTATACCTATCAAGGCTTTATATGCTCCAAACTCTATCGACGGGATATTATTGAAAAAAACAAAATCCGCTTTGTCGAGGGAATAAAATATAACGAAGACCGCCTGTTCACCTTCACGTATCTGGCCTATGCCGGAAAAGGAATCTATACCACAAAACCGGTTTATGAATACTATCTTCACGGCGCCAATGCAATGGCAGCTGTGGAAGGCCCCGGATTCGCAAAATTCGAATCCGACCTCGATGCCTTTGTTGAAATGAGCAGGATAGTGCCATTATATAATTCGCAAATGATTGTGAATCTGGTCCGCCGGGGCACTCTTGTCTCATACCGATGGAACAGGCGTCTTAACCGACAATATGGCGCGAATTGTGCCGAAACCAACAGAAGGCTGCGTAAAAAGCTCTTTTCAGTTGCACCAAAGTCGTTTCTGATTAGATTTCGGCTTGCGGAACTCAAGGGCGCAATGTTTTCAAGAATCAAAAATATACTGCGATGAAACAGTACGACTACCTTATAGTCGGCGCCGGACTCTTCGGCGCCACCTTCGCGCACCTGGCCACCAAGGCAGGCAAGCGCTGTCTGGTGATTGACCGCCGTCCGCATATAGGCGGAAACGTTTACTGCGAGAATATCGAAGGCATAAACGTGCACAAATACGGCGCCCATATCTTCCA
>JAIDBM010000094.1 GCA_029056365.1 Muribaculaceae bacterium
ATATTCCTCATCAAAAGAAATCACGGTTGATTTTTATGGAGGTGAAAGCTTACTGGAATTCGACTGGATAAAGGAATTTGTCCGACAGTCTCGAAAAATTGAATCGGTGAGCTGGCGATTCGAAATATCAACGAATGGAATCCTGCTTCGACCGGAGATTGCCGATTGGCTTGCAGTGAATCAGTTCAAAGTTTTTGTTTCAGTCGATGGTATCGGCCGTTTCCATGACCAGTGCCGCAAAGACATCAAAGGACAGCCGACTTACTCCCGTATTGAGGCAAATCTGATTTATATAAAGGAGCGTTATCCGAATTATTGGGCCGACAATGTACGCATAATGATGACGCTTCACGATGTGACAGAGCTGCCGGACATTGCAGATACATGGGAATGCTCACCCATTTTCAAAGGAAAAGCGCCCTATCGGATATCCGAAGTCTCAACGGTATATGATGCTGCGACTCCCCGACTCGATGAGGCATCCGAACTTGGTGTATATCTGCAACTGGCCGACTGGTTTAAACAACATCCGGAAAGCTCCGTGATGAGTACATTCTTCGGCATATGGCTTGCCGAATGGATTAATCGTCCGATTGGTGAGATAGAGCATGAAGTGGAATATCCTACATGCTTGCCGCACAATCGGAAGCTATATATCGATGCGAGAGGAAATGTAGGTATTTGTGAACGTATATCCGACAGAATACGTTTCGGAACCATCGATGATGGCATTGACTTCTCAAAACTGAATGAAATCAGGCGCAGAACCGCTTCCTTCATCAGCCGTTCCTGTTCCGGCTGTGAAATAGCCCGTATCTGCGACATATGCCCGGATATCCTTAAAATCCCAGATGCGGTGAAAGAAACCTATTGCCACAATCAAAAGGTTATGCAACGAATAAAACTTAGATGTTTCTGTGAACTGGCGGAAACAAATCTGATATAATTATGGATGTGGAAATATTACATACCGAACGATGTATCCTCAGGCCTGTAACGGCAGAGGATGCCGACTGGCTGTTTGACCTGTTCAACGACTGCGATGTAGTTAAATATATCGAAGGCATCAAGTGGTTTAATGCCGATGTTGATTCAGTGCGCACCTTCATTGAATCGATGCATATTAACGCAGACAAGGATTTAGGCGCCATGTGGTGTGTGGAATATCAGTCGGCCAATATAGGCTTTATTCTTGCCTATGATTTAAAAGACAATCCGTTTCTGAGTTTTGCACTGTTTCCGAAGTACCGCAGTCAACATCTGGGCTCGGAGGTGATTGCCGTTACTAAAGAATACATATCCCGCAGGTTTCAGTCTCCAGTAATTGAATCCAATAATCCCATCGTAAAAGAAATTACCCGCAAATTGCCTGTGGTACTATATTTGGGCGATACCTTTTTTCAATCACTCCAGTCGTTTCGCGAAGTCATTGAAAAGCTCAATCTGAGAAACAAGCAGGATTTAGACACTCTGGACAATGTTATCGCACTCCTACGAGACGGAGTACTCCTTTCGTGGCTTGAATACCTCAGTGAAACCGGCGATGGAGATGCCTTTGACATAGCATCGGCTATCCGGTCGATTCCGGCAGACACAAGGGAGAAAGAGCTTAAGCGCCAGATATTGAATCTCTTTAAGTCGTCATCTTCTGCCAATTGGCCGGAAGAACAGACAGTTCCGGTTAAACTGTCGGACAATGCGGAAATTGATTTTGGAGAAGGTGCCGTTGACTTCAATATCCACCTGCCGATAAATACAAACAAAAATTCTCAGGAAGCAAAACTAACGCTGCATTTCGAAATCACCGATATAAGTAATGATATGCTCCGGCTTAGTATAGGCGATGATATCCATGAACTAAGTCTGAAACGAAGAAAAAAACAGGGCATGGTATTTAACGTACTTCTTAAGGACACAATTGAGCAGGAAGTGGTGTTGAATATCGACGGTACGCCTTTTCATAAATTTATCATACAGTCATACCCTTCGTCAGACTGGAGCGACGATGATTGCATATCTCATGGAATTCGCGATTTATATCTGCAGGATTATACCAAAGCTCGTCTTTGTTTCGAGAGGGTGCACTCCTCGGCAGGTTCATTCCTTTTAGGATTAATGCACTATATCGGTGCCTTGGGTAGTCTTGATGCCACAAAAAGTTTGTATTTTTTCAAAAAGGCAAAAGACAAAAAGGATGGAAAATGGTCGAAAATGGCAAATGCACTAATGGCAGTAATGGCTCTGAAGGGCGAGGGGCATACTATGGACAATTTCACCGGATTCGATGCTGATTTTCTGCCGGACGGACATGGCGGCGAATTTATCAGAAAGGCAATACAAGGCATTGTATCGTCTGAAGAATATGAGTCGATGATCTATTCTTACAATATGGCCGAAGCGGAATTGGAGCCGACAGCAATCATAGATATTAAAGGCCGTACGATTCCGGGCAGCTTTGACAATACAACGGGCAAGCTGGAAATCAGATTCCATAAAGACTGGTCTGAACTTGCAAGATTCCGAATTGTCAATATCGAATCGATGCATGCCTATATCGGTTTCAAGGTCAATGGCGAGGACTGGCATTACACCATTCATGACGACTGGAACAAAAACACATCATATAATACATTTATCCTTGACAAAAAATCCTCCATGTGGGTATTGACAATCGACAATGTCAGAACAGTCCACAATATCCCAATGGATGTCTGTCTTCAACAAGTGAATATAATCATCCGGGATGCCAGCGGACTGTATAAACTTGAACCCCGGGAAGGCTCCTGCTTCATAATTGACACTTATGTGTCACGACCACATATCGCATTATGCAATCTTACACCTCTGCTTTTGAAACTGAGCGGAAATCCGGCTCCGGAGCAAAGCCTCGGGGTCGAATATAAACCTCTTCCGTTATGCTGAACAAAGAAGAAATAAACGAAATCAAACGTCAATTGGCCGGTGAGCTGTTGCCTGTAGGGGTAATACTGATTTTCCCATACGAATGCACGCCCGATGGCTTCATTCCTTGTGACGGCCGCCAGTTAGACAAACAAGAATACCGGAAACTATATGAACTTATAGGCGACACTTTCGGCGCAGACGCCACCTCTTTCAAAATCCCCGACCTGCGCGGCAAATTTGTAAGAGGATATGATGATTCCGGCATATTCGACTGCAACCATCCATTTGGAGAATATCAAATGGACGCGCTCCAGGGCCATTCTCATAAAGCCGATTGGGCCAATCAGACAACCGGACCCGGAGGGGAGCACCACCATCTTTATTTTGCGGAACCCTGGAACCGCTTAAGTGGCTTTAAAGAAAATGGCAATTATAGCCATGAGAATATGGATTACAATAGCGATTCATCTTTTAAAAAGAAAACGAGTATCGAAGCACCGCATGTCCACAATCTGCCGGATATACATTTGAATGAGATAATAAGCTCAAATCAAGGCCGGGTACGGAGCGCCACAGAAACAAGACCAAAAAACATAGCGTTAAACTTTTGTATAAAAGCGAAATAAAATGAGTAAAGCACAAGAAGACGATAAGTCGTTGTCGTTCGTAAAACGATGGATAAAAGCATTCAATCGAATGCTGCAGTTATTCGGGAACAAACAGATTCCGGGCAATACTGAGTTTGTCGACACACTTTTACGCGATGAGAAACTAAACGCGAAAACTCAAGAAGACATTGACCTGCTTGAGGAAAAGCGCCGGTTGCTTAAAGAAATTTGTGATGATGTCGACTCATATTACGAGAAAAAAGCATCTGCCGGAAAAGCCGCCAATCTTGACGACTGGTTTGAAAATGAGGTTCGTGATTTTGTCCGTGACACCATTCCTGATGCGACACCGGACGATGTTAAGGAAACCATGGATATCATATCGCAGTCAATGGATGACGACATTGAAGTGCGTTCCGACTTATTGAAAAGCGAGTTCGCCACTGACGACACAGACACATCAATCGATAACCTAAACAAATCAGCCCGGGATGAGTAATTTTAGTAATCAGGCAGCAGTCGACGAGGCGCTGAAATCTCTTCACAGATATATACGAAGCATGCATATTTCCGTTGAACTGCCGGAAATCGACAAGAATGCATTAGAGGAGTATTTTAATTGCGAGGACAATGCCCGGAACGCGACCTTCGATAAGTTTATCAAGGCGGCGGCAGTCGAGGCTATCTATAACGACCCTGATATTCCAAATAAATACAAAGCAAAGGTAGCAAAAAGAGCTGCTCAGGAGCTGGTGGATGCTTTCAGAGGCGCGAAAGTCGAATATGAGTTTGCCGCCGGTAAATATGGCTCCGGCAATCAGTCTGTACGCAGATATGAACGGGAGAAAAAAATGATTAAGCTGTGTCGTAAAGCTGCATTTTTAGACGGTGTTAAAAAGAATCTTCCGAAGCAACTTACAAAAATAGGGGCAAAACTTTATGTTACAACAGCTCTGACTGCCGGCGGCCTGAAAGTGGGTGGTTTTTGGGGTGCTGCGGTCGGTTTTGCTACCGGTATCGCGGTTGATGCAGTATGTATTCTGATTCCCAGGCCGATAAAAGATAAAATCAGACAGAAATGTGGCGACATGGCGCAGAAGGCCGCATCGATTGTGAAAACAATAGGAAATCAGATTACTGCAACCCCTGCGTTCAAGAAGGCAAAAGCGGTTGTGGACACATACGTGGCGCCGATAGTACGCCCTGTGTATGAAAAAGCCAGGGAACTTGTAACACAAAGCACTACCGCTGTATGCAATGCAGCTAAAAAGGGGTGGAAGCTACTTAAATCTGTTTTTGCATGAATCAGGAATTTAAAAACAATCTCATAACAGGGATATTAAGCAGCCCGATAATATATATCCGGACTTCTCACTACAAATATGTCGATGAGATGCTTACAAGCATAGTGGAACCCGACGACGGCAGTCCTAAGATTCTGAACATCGGCATGGACCACATAACGGAATTTGACCCGGCAAGAGGTTGCATTTATTTTGACTCCAAGGCAGAAGACCCCGATTGTCAAAGCATAGGAACAATTCAGGATTTCATCAAAGAGCAGATTAACCTCGACAGAGTTACCACACAGATATCACTGATAAAGAATTGCGAAGATTCATTGTCGGGCGACAATAGCGTTGTGACGCTTCTGTCGACCTATGCATCCAAATATGAAGGCGGCGACTATAATCCGCTTTCCACAGTTATACTGGTTTCCTCCGAGCCGGTTGAAAAACTGCCGCGCACTCTTCTTGATACTGTCAAGGTTATTGAAATAAAGGCACCGTCTTTCAACGAAATAGCCGAGCTGGTTTCCCGTATTCCAATATCCCGGCAGTTTGAATACATCGAGGATACCATACGGGTAGAGTTGTCACGGAATCTTCAAGGACTGAGCCTTGCCGATATCCGCCATATCCTGCGCTCATGCCTTGTACGTACAGGCGGCAAGCTGTCGCGCCAGACGATAGCCCTTGCGTTGGAGGAAAAGAAACAGATTGTGCGGAAATCGGGAATTATCGAAGTTATCGATACAGATGAACGGCTTGAAAACATCGGCGGTCTTGAAAACCTTATAGAAGAAATCAGGAACAAGAAAGTAATTTTCGAGCATCTGTCGCTGGCCCAGAGCAAGAAGGCTTCAGTTCCGTTACCCAAAGGCGTGCTTATAATCGGTATGCCCGGCTGCGGCAAAAGTATGATAGCCAAAGCGATAGCATCGGAGTTCAATGTGGCTCTCCTACGCCTGGATATCAACCGGCTAATGGGTAAATATGTAGGCGAAAGCGAGTCGAATCTTCGCCGTGCCCTGGAAACTGCCGAGGCTGCTCATCCCTGCGTGCTCTGGATTGATGAAATAGAAAAAGCATTCGCAGGAACCGACAGCGGCAACAACGACATTATTCTTCGCCTGATGGGTCATTTCCTTACCTGGATGCAGGAGCGCAAATCGGCCGTTTATGTAATAGCCACTGCCAACGACACTCTGAAACCGGAAATGATGCGAAAAGGGCGCTTCGACGATGTGTATTTTGTCGATTTCCCCAACAAAACCGAAGCGGAATCTATTTTGAGAAAGAGCATCGGCCGGTACTCCGATGCATCGTTGTATGATTGGTCTGAAATCGACGACAAGGCGATAAAGGATATTGTCGGGGAGTTTTTTGCTAAAAATTGTTCTGGATTCTCCGGCGCGGAAATAAGCTCGCTGGTAGGCAACGTTGTCGAGGCGTATTTCAGAAAATTCATTGTATCGGAAGATAATCAGAAAAGGTTCGCATCGGAGGATTCAAGGATAAAGATTCGAAAGGATTCATTCCTTTATGCTGTTGAAGAAATGCGTCCGCATGTAATGAGTAATCAACTGAACGACAAGCAGAAAGATTCTGCAATCGTCCGTATCTCGAAACTGCAGCAAGATTATAAGCTTAAATCGGCTTCAAAACAATAGTCATCATGAGTAATTCAATTTTATATCTTAGCGGCAGATATCTATGCCAATGGCCTGAATTCAAGGAGGTATTGTTGACTGTACTGAATTCAGAAAAAGCCGACAGTTCTCAGGATGAGATTCTTGCCTCTCTGCGCGATGGCATTGTGTATGAGTGGCTGCAGGCAAGAATGTACTCAAAAGCGAAAGATTTCGAACCGGAACTTTTCGTGAAAATGACCGACAGCCAGCTAAAAAAGTATCTGATGCGTGTGGTCGCCAACAAAAAAGAAGCTGACACAAGCATTAATTTAGGCGAATATGTCGATATGACTTTGTCGTATTCTACAGTTGTTGATGCCGATGGCAATGTGCAAAAATTCCCGATTAGCGACAACGGCTGCATTCCCAAGAATTTAGATGCTGTAATTCATGTTGATTTCAAAGTAAAGAAAGTGGCCAATGAGGAGTTCTATGTCAAAGCTGGAAAAAAAGACTGGTCCGGTCGTGTGACGACAAATAATGAGTTCAGAATCGATAATGTCTCTTATAAAAATCTC
>JAIDBM010000095.1 GCA_029056365.1 Muribaculaceae bacterium
ACCGAATACACCGTGCGCTGGTATCGTAGCCTTAAGGAAAAATATGGAGATGCATTTCCACGACGCACCCAGATTAGAAGTTTCGATACAATTCAGGCTTCGACTGTTGCCGAAGCAAACGAAAAACTTTATATCAACCGCGAGGAAGGCTTCATAGGCACATCATTGAAAAAAGATGAGTTTGTGTGCAATTGTTCCATGCTCGACGATGTGATAATCTTCTATAAGGACGGAAAGTATAAAATCGTAAAAGTAGCGGAGAAACTGTTTGTAGACAAAAACGTACTCTATGTGAATGTGTTCAAGCCAAAAGATACGCGTACAATCTACAACGTGATTTATCGCAACGGTCGAGCTGGCAATTATTATATGAAACGTTTTGCCGTAACCGGCATAACACGCGACAGGGAATACGACCTGACACCGGGCCTGCCGGGCAGCCGTATCCTTTGGTTCAGCGCCAATCCTAACGGAGAGGCCGAGGTGGTGAAGGTGGTGCTCAAACCCAAGGCACGCCTCAAAAGCCTCCAGATCGATGTTGATTTCGCCCAGCTCAAACCTAAGGGACGCAGCGCACTGGGCAATTTGGTGACAAAAAACGAAGTTCACCGTATGAGTCTCAAGGAGCGTGGTGTATCGACACTCGGAGGACGCGATGTGTGGTTCGACCACGATGTAAAACGCATCAATTATGATGGTCGCGGGGAATATCTGGGCGAATTCCAGCCTCAGGATTCCGTGCTTGTGATATTGAACAACGGAGAATACTACACCTCGACTTTCGATGCCACAAATCATTATGAGGACAATATATTGCGGATAGAGAAATTCCGTCCCGACCAGATATGGACCGCCGTGCTGTTCGATGCCGACCAGGGTTATCCATATCTGAAACGGTTCACATTCGAGGCATCGTCCAGGCGTCAGCGTTTCCTTGGAGAGAATACAGCATCGAAACTGATATTGCTGACCGACACAGCCGGAGCGATGTTGAAGATTTCTTTTGCCGCACCGGATGATATACGCGAACCCATCACCGTTGATGTCGAGGAATTCATCGCAGTCAAATCGTTCAAGGCAAAAGGAAAACGTCTGACAACGTTCAGTCTTGCCGGAGTCGAAGAACTTGAACCCAAGCCTCAGGATGAAACCCCATCGGACGAGGAAGCGGAAGACCGTTCGGATGAGGATGAGGACAATGACGATGTGCAGGATGAGACATCCGATGATTCGAATGATATATCCGATGAAGAACTCCGCGATGATATAATCGGGCAACAGCGACTGTTCTGACAAGTCTCATGAAGCGATTATACTCAATAATGCTGCTTTTGCCGGTTTGTGCATCCCTGCAGGGCCGGGAACCGGAAAACCAGACGCCGGTGCGTCCGGTGACTTCGGTATATACTTTGGAAGCGGGGAGTTCGCATCTGTGCGACACCTATCTTACTCCATTGAAATACAAAGGGTGGCAAATGGCCCTTGGATATGAGCGCTGGCAGGCGATGCGTTTCGACCCCACAAGGTGGGTTATGAATCTGTCGGGACGTCTCAGTATCGACCGCGATATGAATCCGGCCGGAAATGCTGTAATGTGGGGGCTCGGGTTAAGGTTGGACTGGGCCATGATGCGCCGGTTCGACATCAGTGCCGTGTCCGGTCTGTCGCTGGCATTCGGGGGCCAGACCACACTCGACGGCGGAGTGTTGTATCTTAGCCGGAACAGCAACAATCCGGCTTCAGGCAAAGCATCATGGACAATAGGAGCTACAGCTCAGGCTACTTATCGAATCAGAATCGGACGTTTGCCGGTGGTTTTCGGATATCGCGCATCGTTGCCTCTTGCCGGATGTTTCTTTTCGCCGGATTATGATGAGCTTTATTACGAGATTTATCTTGGCAATCATAGCGGACTGGTGCATTGCGCCTGGCCCGGAAATTTTTTCCGTATCGACCAGCTGCTTAGCGCCGACCTGCGCTTCGGGGCCACCGCGCTCCGTCTGGGCTACAGATGCAATATCACAAGTACCGGCGTGTCGGACATAGTAAGCCGTAACACAAGCCATACGTTTACCGTTGGAGTGAGCGGAGAGTGGATGTCGCTCGGGTACAAAAAGGAGCCTGATGCCGAAGCACGATACATTCAAGCCTATTACTGATGAAACGACTCGGTTACATAGCAGTTTTATTATCTATCGCCTGTGTGATTGACGCTTGTCATGAAATTGAGGAATTCGACAATGGCATGAGCGGAAATTTCGATGCCTTGTGGACAACTGTCGACCGTCACTATTGTTTCTTTGAACAGAAAAATATCGACTGGGATTCTGTTTACCGGGCCTATAAACCCCGCGTTAACGACACAATGGATGTGTTTGCGTATTTCGATTTGTGCGCTGAAATGCTCGATGAGCTTCGCGATGGCCATGTAAACCTGTCGTCATCGTTCAAGACCTCATATTACAGGAAATGGTGGAGCGATTATCCGCAGAATTACAATGAACGTCTTATACAGGAGAACTATTTTAATTTCGAGTATAATCAGGCCGGCGGTCTTACCTACGGGCTGTTGGCCGACAGCACAATAGGCTACATAAGGTATCCGAGTTTCAGTTATGGAATAGGCGAGGGTACTCTCGACCTGATATTCTACCAGATGAAGGATTGTCTCGGACTTGTTATCGACATACGGGATAACGGAGGCGGAAATCTTACCAATGTGGAAGTGCTTGTGAGCCGATTCCTGGAATCCGAAATAAAAGCCGGCGCCATATCGCATAAGACGGGACCCGGACATAACGAATTTTCGGAACCATATGAGTTTTTCTATAAGCCTGCATACGATCATGTACGTTGGCTGCGGCCTGTGTCCGTACTGACTAACCGCAGTACCTTCAGTGCCGCGAACAATTTCACCGGAATCATGAAAACGTTGCCTATGGTAACGATAGTAGGAGCTACGACAGGAGGCGGAAGCGGAATGCCTTTCTCGTCTGAAATACCCTGCGGTTGGGCGGTGAGGATGTCGGGTTCTCGTCTGTACGATCCGGAAGGCAATGAAACCGAAGGCGGGGTATCTCCAACCGATGGATATGCAGTTGATCTTGACCCCGATGCCGAGGCAAAAGGCATTGACAATATGCTTGAAACAGCCATTGGAGCCATATACCGCTTTTATGACTCGGAACCCGACGTTGCAAACTGATTGTATTAAAAACTGATAAAAGGAAACGCTGATTGCAGTTCCATAGCGAACGATTAAACACAAAAAAAATATAAAAACACTTGTTTTATATTAAAAATATCGTTAAATTTGTGGAGTTAATCATAAACCAATATCACAATTATGAAAAAATTAACTCTGTTGTTTGCC
>JAIDBM010000096.1 GCA_029056365.1 Muribaculaceae bacterium
GACAAAACTCCTGTATGTGGCACCGGAGTCGCTTACAAAAGATGAAAACATAGAGTTTCTGAAAACTGTTCCTATTTCATTCTATGCTATCGATGAAGCTCATTGCATATCGGAATGGGGACACGACTTCAGACCAGAATACCGTAGGATACGACCTATTATAAACGAAATAGGCAACCGTCCGGTTATAGCTCTTACCGCGACAGCGACTCCCAAAGTACAGCACGACATCCAGAAAAACCTCGACATGACCGATGCTGCGGTTTTCAAGTCATCGTTCAACCGGGAGAATCTCTACTATGAGGTAAGACCGAAGAACAACAACACCGACCACGACATAATACGTTTCATAAAGCAGAATCCCGGTAAATCGGGTATCATATATTGTCTGAGTCGAAAACGTGTGGAAGAACTGGCCGAACTACTGAGAGTAAACAACATACGGGCACTCCCGTACCATGCAGGCATGGATGCCGCCACCCGCTCGGACAATCAGGACGCTTTCCTTATGGAAAAGGTCGATGTGATTGTGGCCACAATAGCCTTCGGCATGGGAATTGACAAACCGGATGTCCGCTTTGTCATACACCACGACATGCCGAAGTCGCTCGAAGGATACTATCAGGAAACCGGACGAGCCGGACGTGACGGTGGCGAAGGTCGATGCATCACGTTTTATGCAAACAAAGATTTGCAGAAACTCGAAAAATTCATGCAGGGCAAACCTGCCGCCGAACAGGAAATCGGACGGCAACTGCTCATCGAAACTGCGGCATATGCCGAATCCTCTGTGTGCCGCAGAAAAATCCTTCTGCACTATTTCGGAGAACATTACGAAGCCGACAACTGCGAAAATTGCGACAATTGCCATAACACAAAAAAGAAAGTGGAAGCAAAAGACGATTTACTTGCTGTACTGGAAACAGTAGCGGCTGTCAAAGAAAAATTCAAAGCCGAACAGATTGTAGATGTTATGATCGGCCGCGCGACTGCCGACATCAAATCTTACCATCTCGATGACCTTGAGGTATTCGGATGCGCCGAGGGTACAGATCCGAGATATCTCGGCACCGTACTTCGACAAGGAGAACTCGCCGGATATATGGAAAGAGACATCGATAATTACGGAACCGTACGACTCACAAAAGCCGGAAAGGACTTCCTTGACCACCCGAAGTCATTTAAAATTGTCGAAGACAACGAATTCAACGAAGATGAAGAAGTTGAGTTCAAAGGCGGTTCTGCTTTTGCCGCCGACCCGGAACTGTTCGCT
Organism: Muribaculaceae bacterium; assembly: GCA_029056365.1. GTDB lineage: Bacteria > Bacteroidota > Bacteroidia > Bacteroidales > Muribaculaceae > CAG-873. The sequence goes on from JAIDBM010000096.1 coordinate 1,274, forward strand.
ATTCTTTCCGCTCTGCGAAAGAAACTGGCGCACAACCTGCAACTTCCGCCCTATGTGATATTTCAGGACCCATCGCTTGAGGCAATGGCCACAACATACCCTATCACCATAGAGGAACTGCAGAATGTGCCGGGAGTAGGAGCCGGGAAAGCCCAGCGCTATGGCGCCGAGTTCGTTAAACTTATAAAGCAATATGTAACCGAGAATGAAATCGAACGTCCCGAAGACCTTCGAGTCCGTTCGGTTGCAAATAAATCCAAACTTAAAATTCAGATAATCCAGGCCATCGACCGGAAAATCGACCTCAGCGAGATTGCGGTTTCAAACAATATGGATTTCGACCAGCTGTTGGAAGAAATCGAGGCGATTGTGAATTCCGGCACTAAAATCAACATATCCTATTTCCTTGATGAATACATCGATGAAGAAGATCAGGCAGAAGTATTCGACTACTTCCGTGAATGCGACACCGATGACCTCGACGAGGCATACCGTCAGTTGTGCCCCGATTACAAGGAGGAGGAGGTTCGGCTTCTCAGAATAAAATTCCTGTCGGAACTCGGAAACTAATCAAACCAATTCATCTACCCGCACCCCAATTCACCGAAATGGACATCAGCGCACTTAAAGAATTATATACAAGCTATGCCGGAGAACAGCCGGCAGAAATAACAGAACTGCCAAGCTCTGGCTCAAACCGCCGCTATTTCCGGCTCTGCTCCAGAAACCGGACCATAATCGGTGTTCTCGGCACTTGTAAAGAAGAAAACGAGGCTTTCATATATCTCGACCGACATTTCCACGGACAAGGGTTGCCTGTTCCCGAAGTTCTTGCAATAAGCGATGACGGCATGGCATATCTGCAGGAAGACCTTGGCGACACACTCCTTTTCAATGCCATTGAAAAAGGGCGTAAAACCCGGTCCTTTTCAGTGGAAGAACGCGACATGCTCGCCCAGACTATAAGTCTGTTGCCTGATTTTCAATTTGCGGGAGCACGCGGACTTGACTTTAAGAAATGTTATCCTGCGGTAGAGTTCGACCGCAGATCCATATTGTGGGACCTCAACTATTTCAAGTACTGTTTCCTGAAAGCGACAGGACTTGAATTCGATGAAGCCCGTCTTGAGGATGACTTTTCGGCGATGTGCGATGTGCTGCTCAAATCAAGTTCCGACACATTCATGTACCGCGACTTTCAGTCCCGCAACGTGATGATGCACAACGGACATCCCTGGATGATTGATTTTCAGGGTGGCCGCAAAGGACCGTTCTACTACGATGTGGCAGCCTTCCTCTGGCAGGCCAAGGCCAATCTGCCCCAGAGCCTCAGGCACGAACTGATAAAGGTGTATATGGCGTCACTGTCGAAATATATACCGGTAGATGAAGCTGAGTTTCTTTCCACACTTCGTCATTTTGTGCTGTTCCGGACATTGCAGGTTCTGGGCGCATATGGTTTCAGAGGCTATTTCGAGAAAAAGCCCCATTTCATGCAGAGTGTGCCATTCGCCATAGCAAACCTGCGTGCCCTTCTTGACAAACCATACGAGGAATATCCATATCTGTCGGAAGTGCTCACACGGCTTGTCGACATGAAGCAGTTTACCGATGAACTTCAGAAACATGCTCTTACTGTAAAAGTTTTAAGTTTTGCCTACAAAAAGGGAATTCCAAACGATGTGTCCGGAAACGGTGGCGGATATGTGTTCGACTGCCGGGCGGTGAATAATCCCGGCAAATATGAGCGTTACAAACCTTTCACCGGACTGGATCGTCCCGTAATCGAATTTCTTGAAGACGATGGCGAGATTCTTACATTCCTCGACCATTGCTACGCTCTGGTCGATGCATCTGTAGCAAGATATAAAGAGAGGGGGTTCACAAATCTGATGGTGTCGTTCGGCTGCACCGGCGGTCAGCACAGGTCGGTATATTGCGCCCAGAAAATGGCCGAACACATAAACAAGATTCACAACGTTAAAGTTGAACTTGTACACCGCGAACAGGATATTGAACAGAATTTCGCCGCCCACAGATGAAAGCTCTTGTTTTCGCCGCCGGACTTGGCACCAGACTGAAGCCATGGACCGACTATCATCCCAAGGCTCTGGCTCCGGTGGGCGGAGAGCCTATACTTGGCCGTGTGATACAGAAGATAATCCGATGCGGAATATCAGACATCGTTGTGAATGTGCACCATTTTGCCGGGCAGATTGCCGAATACCTGAATGAAAACAATAATTTCGGCGTGAACATATCGCTCAGCGACGAGAGAAATATGCTGCTCGATACCGGAGGCGGTCTGTTGAACGCGAAGTCCATGTTGCATGGCGATGAAAACATTCTTATCCACAATGCCGACATTCTCACCGATTTCAATCTGTTACGAATGGCCGAATCCTGTCAGACCGACACTATGGCGACACTGCTTGTGAAACAGCGCGACACACAACGCTATCTGGCATTCGACCACTCCAGACGGATGCGTGGCTGGACAAATATAGCCACCGGACAGATACGGCCATCCGACAACTCTCAGGAAATCGCCCGGTGCGCCTTACGCGCTTTCGGAGGAGTACATATCGTGACACCGGAGATATTCTCCGCTCTCGCCGAATATAATGCATCCCTGCTCGGCTTGGATCCGTGCAGGGATACATTGAACGGTGTATGCCGTTTCTCCATAATCGATTTCTATGTCAATAACTGCAACAGGTATAAATTCACCGCATATGAGCCAACAGACCCATACCGCTGGATCGACATAGGGAAGATAGAAAATCTTCGGGAGGCCAACAACCTGCCTGTCGATTAATCGTGATATACCTCACGATGATACGAGGGTTCCAACACTTCGTTGGCCACGCGGGTGGCGAAATCACCCTCTGTGCTCACAAACACCCAGTCGATATCATCGATTCGTTTGAGCTCGGTTACAAAGAAAGCCTCCGAATCCGGCCCGCCAACCACGATAACCCTGTTCACGCCCGCTTTTCTGGCCCCCGTAAGAGTCGGGACAAACGATTCCAGTGTAAGAGTATTATGGCTGACATCCATCAGATTATCATCGTATACCAGCACGGCATCATGAAATCCCTGAAGCGATTGTTCCACAGCTCCTTCATCGGCAGGATAGAGATGCGACACAGTAAGGAGTTCATCGTTCAGCATCACCTTCTCCGGATTATCGACAAATGCCACCACGGCAATATCGCGTTCAAGAAGCAGAGAAAGCACATCGGAAAAAACATGGCAGGTTGTGCCTACAAGAGCGACTTCTTTCATAGATCTTATAATTTTTATCGTTAGCAGAGAAATGCATCATGGCTTTCCTCTCGAATTTTGTTTACGAAGTTATAACACACATGATGTCTATTTCGTTTAATTTTCGTAAATTTGCAGTCTCAAACCCAGTTTGACTGATTTATGAAGATATTGGTAACAGGAAGCCGGGGCCAACTCGGACGCGAACTTTACGATGTGCTTGAGGAACGTCTGCCTGGCCATACGGTATATACCGGTACTGACGAACTCGACATCACAGACGCTGCTGCAGTGAAAAATTTTCTGCAGGCAGGTGATTTCACACACATTATAAACTGTGCCGCGTACACCAATGTGGAACTGGCTGAAGAAGACAAGCACAAATGCTACGCCGTTAATGCCGAAGGTGTACGAAACATCGGCAGCCATGCTGGCGAACTCGGTGTTAAAGTTCTACATGTAAGCACCGACTATGTATTCGATGGCCGCTCATGTCGTCCATACACCGAGGGAGACAAAGTAAATCCGACATCGGAATACGGCTCGTCCAAACGCAAAGGCGAAACAGCACTGCTCGGGCTGGCGCCGGAAAGCATCATCATCCGCACCGGCTGGCTATACTCGCCTAACGGACACAACTTCCTGAACACAATGATACGCCTTGGCGCCGAACGTAATGAAATCAAAGTGGTGTTCGACCAGATCGGCACCCCGACATATGCCCGGGATCTCGCCGAAACAATAGCCACAATGGTTGTGGCATCCCGATGGATACCCGGCACATACCACTACTCTAACGAAGGGGCCTGTTCATGGTACGACTTCGCGGTAGACATAATGGATGGATGCGGACTAAAATGTAAAGTCATCCCCATCACATCGGCCGACTTTCCTTCGGCGGTAATCAGGCCACCATTCAGCGTCCTCGACAAATCACGCATAAAAGCCACATACGGAATTGAAATTCCGCACTGGCGAGACGGACTCCGACGCTGTCTGAACCGCATGACCGACCAAAACAAATAAGAAATCGCTCCAATCAGATATCACAGCAAAATGTCAACTCTGAACGAAGAAATCCAACGTCGGCGAACATTCGCCATAATCTCCCACCCTGACGCAGGTAAAACCACGCTCACCGAAAAACTGCTGCTCTTCGGCGGCGCGATACACATAGCCGGGGCTGTAAAGTCAAACAAAATCAAAAAAACAGCCACATCCGACTGGATGGAGATTGAGAAACAGAGAGGAATCTCTGTAGCCACCTCGGTAATGGGATTCAATTACGGCGACTATAAGATAAACATCCTCGACACTCCGGGTCACCAGGATTTTGCCGAAGACACATACCGGACTCTTACCGCAGTAGACTCGGTTATAATCGTTGTCGATGTGGCCAAAGGAGTTGAACAGCAAACACGAAAACTCATGGAGGTATGCCGCATGCGCAACACCCCCGTGATTATTTTCGTAAACAAACTCGACCGCGAGGGACGTGATCCTTTCGATATACTCGATGAACTTGAAGCCGAACTGAAAATCAGTGTGCGCCCACTATCATGGCCGATAAACATCGGAGCAAAATTCAAAGGCGTATACAACATATTCGAACATTCGCTCGACCTGTTCACCCCCGACAAACAAAAAGTATCGGAGCGCGTTGAAATCGACGACATAAACGACACCCGCATCGATGAGGCTGTAGGAGGCACCGATGCCGCAAAACTCCGCGAAGACCTCGAACTTATCGAAGGCGTGTATCCTGAATTCGAAACAGACACATATCTTCAGGGCAAGGTAGCTCCGGTTTTCTTTGGCTCTGCGCTCAACACATTCGGAGTCAAGGAACTTCTCGACTGTTTTGTGAAAATCGCACCGGCCCCGCGTCCGGTACAGGCTCTGGAACGCGAGGTAAAACCCGATGATTCCGGGTTCAGCGGATTTGTGTTCAAAATCCACGCGAACATGGACCCCAACCACCGCAGCTGCATAGCATTCGTGAAAATATGCAGCGGAAAATTCGAGCGCAACGCGCCATATCGAAACATCCGCACCGACAAAACCCTGAAGTTCTCCGCCCCGACAGCATTCATGGCCCAGAAAAAAAACATCGTCGATG
>JAIDBM010000097.1 GCA_029056365.1 Muribaculaceae bacterium
CCCATGTTCAGAAGCATGTCGGCTTCCCAAGGTTCCTGGTCGTTTTTAACAAACTCGATTAAAAAGCGCGAAAAGAACACACCTACAAGGAAGGTACCGAAAATGAGGCCCGGGCGTTTCTGGGCATTCTTTTTCCAGTACATCCACATGAGCAGGGCAAAGAGGGCGAAATAACAGAGCGCCTCATAAATCTGGGTGGGGTGCGCGGGCATTGTCTCGTAGTTGCGCACGAAAATGAAACCCCATGGCATGTCGGTGTAATGTCCATAGATTTCAGAGTTCATCAGGTTTCCGATACGTATCAGGCCGCCTACAAGGGCTATGGCTATGACCAGACGGTCGAAGGTCCACATCGGACTCCGTTTCGACACGAAAACCGAGAAGAGTATCACTGCCAGTATCACGCCTATTGCACCGCCATGGCTTGCGAGACCGCCTTCCCATGTATACAGTATCTCTATCGGATGCTGTGAATAATAATCCCATGCATAGAAGAATACATGGCCGAGACGCGCTCCGACCACAGTGCCCACGCCAACATACAGCAGCAATGTGCCGAGCCAGCGTTCCGGTGCACCCTCGTGACGGAACATACGGGCCACGAGATTGAAACCGATCCAGAATCCGATGGCGAACATCAGTCCGTACCAGCGCACGGTCAGTGGCCAAGATATTAATGTGGGATCCGCGTCCCATGTGATGAAGTTCAGCACGATGTATCAGTGTTAGTTGTTTATTATTTTTCGGTGTTGTCTGTTCCGGTATGTCTGAAGAATTCTTTGGTGGCTTTTCTTACGCGTCCGCTAAGCAGAAGCACACTTATCATTGTGGGTATGGCCATGAGGGCGTAGAAAAGGTCGCACATGCCGACTGCGGCTTCAAGCGGCACAATGGCGAAGATAACCAAAGTGGCTACAAAAAAATAAGTGAAGTAGCGTCCTTTCCTTGCGCCGAAAAGATAGGTGGCGCAGCTTGTGCCGTAATAGCTGTATGAGAACATGCTCGACAATGCAAAGCATATTACAATGAACATAAGCATGTATGTGCCTCCGGGGATAGCGTTTCCAAAGGCTTTCATGGCCACTTCAAGACCTTTCACTCCTTCCACATCGATGTTTCCGCACAACAATATGGCTACGGCCGTGAGAGTGCATACCAGACCGGAGTCGATTGCCGGCCCCAGCATGGCCACCAGGCCTTCCTTCACCGGGTTGTTGTTGCGCGACGAGCCGTGCATGATTGTGGCGGTGCCGATGCCGGCGTCATTTACCAGAGCGGCACGCCTTGCGCCTATTATGGCAATGCCGGCGAAGGCTCCGAATCCGGCCTGCAGGTTGAACGCTTCGGAGAATATTCTGCCGAACACAGCCGGAACGGCATGCAGATTGGTGAGTATTATATACAGCACCATCAGAAAATATATGCCCACCATGAACGGCACAAGCACAGAGGCGACTCGTGCTATGCGGCGTATGCCGCCGAATATCACAAGCGATACTATCACGGCCACGGCACAGCCGAACAGCAGGCGGTAGGCCTGGGTGTTGCTGAGACTGGTGGCCGAGCCGACAGCGCTAAGAAAGCCGCTCGATTCAACTCCGCCCGGTGTCGTGAACGTGGTCATGAAAGCTTCGGTAAGCTGATTGGCGTTCATTATGCAGAGTGTTCCGAACATGCCTGCCACGGCAAAGAACTTTGCCAGCGGAGTCCATTTCGGACCCAGACCCCGTTCGATTATATGCATAGTGCCTCCGCGCGGATTTCCATCGCTGTCAGTGCCCTTGTACATCACGGCAAGGGCGCCTTCGTGATATTTGGTGGCCATGCCTACTATAGCCGACACCCACATCCAGAATATGGCTCCGGGACCGCCTACGACAAGGGCGATGGCCACACCGGCTATGTTGCCCAGGCCTATGGTGGCGGCCACTACCGAGAGCAGGGCCTGTGTGGATGAAATCTGTCCGTTCTGACTCTTGCCCGGTTTGCTGCGGAGTTCCTTGATGGCATCGGGCAGTCTTCGCAGCGATACGGCACCGCTGCTGACAAAGAGATATAGTCCGCCACCTATCAGCAGAAAGAACAAAGGGTAGCTGCACACTATGTCGGCAATGTCAGCGATATGTTTTCCGAAATTTTCGAACATCAGATTGTCTTTTTAATACAAAGGTACATAATTTTTTTTGGCCTGATGAACCATTGATTGCAAAATTTAGTTAACTTTGTATGCGTGTTCTAATAAGCATACCTTGCATATGACAATCGCCGAACGTTTCAACCAAGTAAAAAACAAGGCAGTGTCCTTATGGACATACTGCAGTTCCGGAGTCTGGAACGACACCGGACGGGGGTGGCGTACATCGCTTGTAAAGACCCTGAACCTGTCGGTGCGTTCGTTCCTTGACGGGGATCTGCAGACTCAGGCTTGTGCCATGACCTACCGTACACTGCTCGCGATTGTACCCGCTCTGGCCCTGCTTTTTGCCATAGGCCGCGGATTCGGCTTTCAGAAACTTCTGCAGGACGAGCTGTACAGCTATTTCCCGGCACAGCGCGAGGTGATTCATCAGGCGCTGGGTTTTGTTGACTCATATCTGAGCCAGGCCTCCGAGGGAGTGTTCGTGGGAGTGGGCCTTGTGTTCCTGTTGTGGACACTCATATCGTTGCTTGGCAATGTGGAGGATGTGTTCAACATGATATGGGGCGTTAAACAGGGGCGCAGCATATGGCGTAAAATCACCGACTATACATCGATGCTGCTGATATTGCCTGTTCTTATGATATGCTCCGGCGGTCTGTCGGTGCTGATTTCAACCACGCTCGACAGCATATTCCATTTCAGCTTCATGACACCGGTGATAAGTCTGATACTCGACGGGGCATCATGGCTGCTTACATTTCTGTTTTTTACGGCGGCATATATGCTCATTCCGAATGCCAAGGTGAAGTTCAAGAATGCCTTCATCGCAGGTATGATCGCCGGTATCGGATTCAGAATTCTCCAGTGGATATTCGTCTCCGGTCAGATGTATGTGGCGAAATACAACGCCATTTACGGCTCGTTCTCGTTTCTGCCCCTTATGCTCATATGGATGCAGCTGGCATGGGTTGTGACAATGGCCGGAATGGTGATATGCTATTCATCGCAGAACATATTCCAGTTTTCGTTCAATTCCGAAATCAATTCCATTTCGCTTTCATACAAGGAGCGGGTGAGCGTGGCTGTGGCAGCGGTTGTGGTAAGGCGTTTTGTAAAGGGCCTAACCCCGGTTACGATGCGGGAGTTCATGCTCGACTACGGTCTGCCGGCCCGCCTGATAAACGATATAGTGATAAAACTGGAACTTTCGGGCATCATAAACAGGGTGGTGCTTGATGAGAAAAAAGAGGAGTTCGGATTCCAGCCGGCCATGCCCACCGAAGAAATTTCGGTAGGACTTGTTCGGCGCCGTCTGCGCAACATAGGGCGCAAGGATTTTATTCCGGGTTTCGCTAAGAATTTTCCGGGGGTTGTGGCTGTGTTCAGCCGGCTCGACAACGCTCTGCAGCAGACATCGGAGCATATGTTGCTTCGCGACATAGAAATAAATCCGCTTAATGCCAAACTAAGGCATACCGATGGTCAGGATATATCAATACAACCAGATAACAACACAGGTGCGGCCAGTGAGGCCGACCTCTAAAAACAACATCACAATGAAAAAAGTAATCAGCACCCAAGCCGCTCCGGGCGCCATAGGCCCCTACAGCCAGGCTATCGACACAGGTACATTCGTTTTTGCATCCGGACAGATTCCAATCAATCCCGCCAGCGGCGAGGTGGTTTCCGGCATCAAGGCTCAGACCGAGCAGTCTCTCGCCAATGTAGCCGCAATTCTCAACGAGGCCGGACTTACACTCGACAACGTGGTCAAGACTACAGTATATCTTGCCGATATGAACGATTTTGCCGCCATGAACGATGTTTACGGCAAGGCTTTCAACGCTCCGTATCCGGCTCGTTCGGCTGTGGCAGTGCGCGAGCTCCCCAAGAAGGTGCTCGTGGAGATTGAGGTTATCGCAATGCGCTGATCTCGGCCACTACGAAAGTACTTCCTCCGACAAATATCATGTCGCCCTCGCCCGCTTCGGCGAGGGTTTTTTCATATCCTTCGGCCACGGAGGAGTGTATGCTGCCTCTTATGCCGAAACGGGCCGCTTCGGCCGCCAGTTCAGCCGCAGGCCGTGCCCGGCGTATATCCGGTGCCACGAAGTGGAAGTCGGCGTCGACAGTGGCGAGGAGTTCCAGAATAGGGTCGATGTTCTTGTCGTTGACAAAGCCGAGAATTACGTGCAGTCTCCGGTCGGACGCGGCAAGTCGGCGGGATTCCCGTTCGAGCCTCGGCGCCAGATACTGCCAGCCGCCGATATTGTGGCCGGTGTCGCATACAACATCGGGGTTGTGTCGGATTGTAGACCATCGGCCGCTGAGTCCGGTCATCTCGCATACATGGGCAAGGCCGTCGGCTATGGCGCGTCCGGTAACGGGGTAGCCTTTATCTTCAAGAACTTTTACTGCCGTCAGAATTCCGGCGGTGTTCAGCTTCTGGCAGTCGCCGCATAATTCACCGTGAAGTTCGCCCCACGGGGTTCCGGTGTAGATTATGTGATCGTTATGCTGCGACGCGGCCTTGAACAGAGGCTCGTCGCAGGCAAAATATATAGGGCATCCTGTAGCCAGGGCTTTCTGTTCGAATACTTTGCGCACACTCCCGTATGCCTCGCTTATCACCACAGGCACATCGGGCTTGAATATGCCGGCCTTCTCATATGCGATGGCTTCGGCAGTGTCGCCAAGCAATGCCGTGTGGTCGAGCGATATATTGGTTACTACACACAAATCGGGCATGATTATGTTTGTGCTGTCGAGACGTCCCCCGAGCCCTACTTCCACCACGGCCACATCAACCCTGCGCCGTGCAAAGAACTCCAGGGCCATAATGGTGGTCAGTTCGAAAAACGAGGGCTGAAGGTTGCGGAGTTTGTCGTTGGCCAGAAATCGTTCGGTAAAGTCAACGACTTCAGCTTCGGATATCATGTTGCCGTTGATGCGGATGCGTTCGCGGAAATCTACAAGGTGAGGTGATGTGAACAAGCCGACGGTCAGACCTGATGCGGCCAATATCGCAGCCAGCGAATGGGCAGTGCTGCCTTTGCCGTTGGTTCCGCCTATGTGTATGCAGCGCAGGCGGCGTTGCGGATCGCCGAATGCAGCTGCAAGTGTGCGCACTGTGTCAAGTCCGGGTTTGTATGCTCCGGCACCCTGCGACTGGAACATTGGCAGGGCGTTGAACAGATATTCGGTAGCTTCGGTATAAGTCATGTCAGAAAAGCAGCCATCCGGAGAACCCGGCGGCAATGATTATGTATATCGGATGTATTTTTGTGAACAGATTCAGCGCGAGAGCGGCTGTGGCTATGGCAATGCTTTTTGCCAGGTCCGGACCGGATTCTCCAAAATTCTCCCGGTTCATCAGCAGCAGGGCCGCCGAGGCAATTAGACCTACTACCACCGGACGGAGTCCGGCAAAAACGCCTTTTACCGCAACAGAGTCGCGGTGCTTCATTATATAATGGCCGGCGTAGCGTACAAGCAGAAACGACGGCAGCACCACAACCAGAGTGCATATGATTGAGCCGAGTATACCCCATACAGGGTTCGCGAGGGCCGGATCGCTATGGGTCGGCGCCACATATCCTATGTACGTGGCAGAATTTATGCCGATTGGGCCTGGAGTCATCTGTGAGATGGCCACAATGTCGGTGAACATTTTTTCAGTAATCCATCCGGGCGTTACAATCTCGTTCTCAATAAGAGCGAGCATGGCGTATCCGCCTCCGAAGCCGAAGAAGCCAATTTTCAGATAGCTCCATATGAGTCTGAGGTATATCATCATGAGTCACCTCCTTTTCTGTTTATGCGCTTATGGTAATTCCGCAGGTGTATCCATCCGGCCACACCGCCGGCCACGATGTAGAGTATCGGATTCGAAACCACGGGCCATTTCGACCAGATCAGCAGAGCCACCGCCACCGGTATCCACAAAGTACGCCAGTTTATGCCGGCGGCTTTGGCCGAGGTGATTACCGGAGCTACAATCAAGGCCACCACGGCCGGCCGTATGCCTTTGAATATTGCCGCCAGTGTAGGATTGCCGGTTATCAGGTCAGGTGTAAGGAACATGGCTATTGCCAGTATGATTATAAAACTCGGGGCAATGGTGCCGAGTGCGGCCGATGCGCTGCCCTTGAATCCGCGCAGCCGGTCGCCTACTGCCACCGAAATGTTTACAGCCAGGATTCCAGGCATCGACTGGGCCAGCGCCAGAAGGTCGAGAAAGTCGGACCGGTCTATCCAATGGCGTTTGTCGACTATTTCGCGCTCGATGATGCTGATCATGGCCCATCCGCCGCCGAAAGTAAAAGCACCTATTTTAAAGAATGTCGAAAAAAGTTTTAACAGCATGAGCAGATTCATGAATTTGCTGCAAAGTTCGGTATTTTTTTGCGAACAGCCAAAATGAAAAAGCAATGACCCGTATTTGAGCCACGGCTCTTTCATTTAAAAAAGTCTTGTGCTTCCGAAAAGCCTGTTATTTTATAGCGGGGAAAGTCTGAATGGG
>JAIDBM010000098.1 GCA_029056365.1 Muribaculaceae bacterium
TCCCATTCAGACTTTCCCCGCTATAAAATAACAGGCTTTTCGGAAGCACAAGACTTTTTTAAATGAAAGAGCCGTGGAAGAAAACAATGTTTTTTGGCATAATATATACATTATGTCGCCGAAAATTCGTAAATTTGCAGTTGATATATAAACAAACACCTGCCATGGATCTTTTTGAAACCATAAATTCCGCTATAAAATCAGCAATGCTCGCCAAAGACAAAGTACGTCTGCAGGCATTGCGCGGCATTAAAAAAGAATTTATCGAGGCCAGGACTGCCCCCGGATCAAACGGTGAGCTCAGCGACGACGCCGCGATGAAAATACTTGTAAAAATGGCCAAGCAGCGAAGCGAGTCGGCAGAAATTTACCGTCAGCAGAACCGTCCCGACCTTGCCGAAACCGAAGAGGCCGAAATGTCGGTTATAAAAGAATATCTGCCACAGCCACTCACCGCCGAGGAACTCGACGATGCCCTCGCCGCCATCATTGCCGAAACCGGAGCCTCGTCGCCCGCCGAAATGGGCAAGGTAATGGGCATGGCAACCGCACGTCTCGCCGGTCGCGCCGATGGCAAAACCATATCAGCCGCAGTGCGCCGCCTGCTCTCGAAATAATACACCTCAACCGGCTGTCAAGCCATAACAACAACCAGCGGTCCACCGTGCCTCTGTGCGATCATTGTACGCGCCGCCAACCACAAATACACAAATGCTTACTTTAGCGCAAATCAAAGAAAACCCCGAACGCGTTATCGAACGCCTTGCCGTCAAAGGCTTCGATGGCACCGAACCCATACACAGAGTAATCGAACTCGACAACCAGCGACGTGCTCTCCAGCTCAGCTCCGACACAAAAGCGGCAGAACTGAAAAAACTCTCCGCCGAAATCGGCGCCCTGATGAAAAAAGGCCTGCGCGACGAAGCCGAAGCCGCCAAACAGAAGGTAGCCTCGCTGAAAGAAACACAGAAAGCCGAAGCCGAACGTCTGGCCGAAGCCGAACAGACCATCACGGAAATTCTGCTGAGCGTGCCCAACCTGCCTTGCGACATGGTGCCCGAAGGACGTACAGCCGACGACAATGTGGTTGAAAAAACCGGCGGACCGATGCCCGATCTGGCTGAAGACGCCCTGCCCCACTGGGAACTGGCGAAAAAATACCGCCTGATCGACTTCGACCTCGGAGTAAAAATCACCGGAGCCGGATTCCCCGTATATCTCGGCAAAGGCGCAAAACTGCAACGCGCACTCATTCAGTTCTTCCTCGACGAAGCCTCGAAAGCAGGCTACCTTGAGGTTCAGCCGCCCTACGTTGTGAACGAAGCCTCGGGATACGGCACCGGACAGCTGCCCGACAAAGAAGGCCAGATGTACCACTGCAATCTCGACAACCTCTACCTCATACCTACAGCCGAAGTGCCTGTGACAAACCTTTACCGCGACGTGATACTCAACCCCGAGCAGCTTCCGGTAAAAAACTGCGCATATTCGGCATGCTTCCGCCGCGAAGCAGGCAGCTACGGCGCCGACGTACGCGGCCTGAACCGCCTGCACCAGTTCGACAAAGTGGAGATTGTGCGCATCGAGAAACCCGAAAACTCCTATGCGGCACTCGAAGAAATGAAAGCCCACGTGCAGCATCTGCTCGAAAGCCTCGGCCTGCCATGGCACATACTGCGCCTGTGCGGCGGCGACATGAGCTTCACCTCGGCCATAACATTCGACTTCGAAGTGTGGTCGGGCGCCCAGAAGCGCTGGCTTGAAGTGTCGTCGGTTTCCAACTTCGAGACATATCAGGCCAACCGGCTCAAATGCCGTTATCGCGGCGAAGACAAAAAGACCCGTCTGTGCCACACCCTCAACGGCTCGGCCCTGGCCCTGCCCCGCATAATGGCCGCCCTGCTTGAAAACAACCAGACACCCGACGGAATTATTGTGCCGGAATGCCTGCGCAAATACACCGGATTCGATATAATTGACTGACCCCATGGAAGTAATCGACTTTGGCGCCACCCCATCGCTCATCGGTCAATATCTGGCCGAAATGCGAAACACCGACATACACCGCGACCCGCTCCGATTCCGGCGCAATCTCGAACGCACAGGCGAGATTATGGCCTACGAAATCAGCAAACGACTGCGCTACCGCACCGATGAAGTGGTAACACCTCTGGCCACGGCACAATGCCAGGTAATCGACGAGCCGATAGTGCTCGCCACCATATTCCGTGCCGGAGTACCCTTTCACCAGGGATTTCTCAACTTCTTCGACCGGGCCGAAAACGCCTTTGTGTCGGCCTACCGGAAATACAAGGAAAAAGAGAATTTCGACATCTGTATCGAATACCTCGCATCGCCATCGCTCGAAGGCAAGACTCTGATTCTCTGCGACCCCATGCTCGCCACAGGAGCATCAATGGAACTGAGCTACCGCGCCCTGCTCACAAAAGGCATGCCGGCCAGCATACATGTAGCCTCGGTAATCGCCTCGGAACAGGCCGTGCAATATCTCAAAAAAGTATTGCCCGACGACCGCACCACACTTTGGATGGGAGCGATCGACCCCGAAATAAATTCCCACAGCTACATTGTTCCAGGACTCGGCGATGCCGGTGACCTCGCATACGGCACAAAAGAATAAAAATGAGAGTAAAACTACACCGCGAAGGAACCAACATACTTATAATCGGACTGATACTGGTGCTTGCCATAAACCTGCCCCTGTGGCTATGGGTGCGCCCCATGATATGGGCAATAGCAAGCAGCACCGTATTCGGTGTCACCTATCTGCTGGCCGTAAACTTCTTCCGCTCACCCAAGCGCATGTACAAGGGCGAGCGGCGCGACATCGTTGTGTCGAGCGCCGACGGAAAAGTAGTGGCGCTTGAAGAAACCTACGAAGGCGAATACCTCAAAGGTCCGGCGCTGCAGCTGTCGGTGTTCATGAGTCCGCTCAACGTACACGCAAACTGGTTTCCCGTCGATGGTGAAGTTATATACACCGCCCACCACAGCGGACGCTTCATGGGAGCATATCTGCCGAAAAGCAGCGTTGAAAACGAACGTTCCACTGTGGTGATACGAACTCCGGGGGGCCAACTGGTGTTAGTACGTCAGGTGGCCGGCGCAATGGCCCGCCGCATCGTAACCTACGCGTATCCCGGTGTGGAAGCTTCGATTGAAGACCATATGGGATTCATCAAGTTTGGTTCGAGAGTCGACATTTACCTCCCTGTCGGCACCGAAACCTTCGTGAACGTAGGCGACAAGACAATCGGCGGCATAACACGCGTGGCACGACTTAAGTAAGGCCATCCGGCCCCGTCGGCTTAAACAGAAAACGCATAATGAGCATAAAATCCATAATACCCAACAGCGTTACCTGCCTCAACCTGCTATCGGGCTGTGCGGCAATTATTTTCGCCTGGCACGGCGGAGACGAATTCGCCGGACTGAGCGGACTCACATGGGCGTGCATCATGATTGGTGCCGCAGCCATGTTCGATTTCTGCGACGGAGCCACAGCACGCCTGCTCAAAGCCTATTCCGAAATCGGAAAAGAACTCGACTCCCTCTCCGACCTTGTCAGTTTCGGAGTGGCCCCGGCAATGCTCATGATCAATGTAATGCAGCTGCACTCCGACAGTCCGTTGGCATACGGCGCCCTGATTGTGCCACTGTGCGGCGCCCTGCGTCTTGCAAAATTCAATGTCGATGAAAGTCAGACATCCGAATTCTCCGGCCTGCCAATTCCGGCCAACGCATTGTTCCTCATAGGTTTATACGGCTGGATAAACCGTTACGGCTATCCAGGCACCATAGCCGTACTGCTGATAACCGCAATGATTTCGCTCACTATGGTATGCAATTTGCGTATGTTCTCTCTGAAGTTCCACAACTTCGGCTTCGCGGAGAACTTCCGGCGCTACGTTATCATATTCGCTGCCATAGCGTTTATTATCGGTTTCGGCGCAGCCGGACTCGCATGGACTGTAGTTCTGTATCTGCTGTTGTCGCTGGCCGACAGCCGCCGGAAAAAACAGTAAGCGGTCTCTGACAACAGGTTCCACTCCGACGGTCTCATCTTTTTGTTGACAAACACTCTCTGAAAATGGGTACTTTCCTCCTTATACTATTCATAGTATTCGTGGCCATTCCGCTGGTCCGCACCTTATGGGCCGTATACAAGGCCAAACGCCAGTTCGACAACTTCCGCCGCCAGGCAACCGAAGCATTCGGCGACCGGTTCGGCGGTTTCGGCGCTTACGCCAACAGCAACAGCGGCCCGTCGAGACAGGCCCGCACCCACCGGCGCGGAAAAAAATTCATGCGCGATGTCGGTGAATATGTAAGCTTTGAGGAACTGCCGCCACGAACCGACCGCTGCGAACTGCCGCCACGGAACATACCGGCGGAACCCCAGATTGAAGACGCCGAGTGGGAAGACATACGCTAAGGCCGACAAAATGTACACGTCTGTAACCGGGATAGCACTACGCACCACCAGGCACAGCGACCGGAACTCTATCCTCACCCTCTGGACAGCCGAACTGGGCCGCATAAGCGTGTCAGTACCCGCCGACAAAGGGCGCCGGGCAAGTCGCATACGTGCCCTGACAATGCCTCTTGCAACAATCTGCGCGGAAGTGGACCTCCGTCCCGGACGCGACATATACAACATACGCGAACTGCGCCCGGCTTCAATCGCACCCTGCATTTCAGCGGACCCGGCCAAATCGATGACCGCAATATTCCTGGCTGACTTTCTCGAAACAAGTCTGCGCGACCATCAGCCCGACCCGGTGATGACAGCCTTCATAACCGATTCCATAACCCTGCTCGACCGTCTTCCCGACAAAATCGCATTGAATTTCCACATCTTCTTTCTGCTTCGCATGACCCGATTCATCGGCATAGAACCCGACTGGACGGAGTCCGGCGGAATATTCGACCTCAGAGAAGGCGTTTTCAGGCTTACTCCGCCCCTGCACGACGATTTCCTTGACGAAGCCTCGACTGCAGCTCTACGCACGCTCTCACGCATGAATCCACGCAATCTTGGCCGATTCCGCCTCACACGCTCCCAGCGTGCGTCGATACTCAACAGAATACTCCTGTACTACACACTGCACCACCGTCCGGTTCTCTCACTTCCCTCCTTAGCAATATTGCAAGGCTGGTAATTTCATACAGGAGCCTGGAGAAATAAAAAAAAGACCAGAGAACCAGAGTTCTATAGTCTTAAAATTGGACCAGAGGAGTAACGTCGGCGACCACGCCGACGACTTGCACGGTTCTAAGAACAAGAGACCTATAGTCCTATGGTCTTAAAAATTGACCAGAGAACCAAAGACCTATAGTCCTGTAGTCTCAAAAAAAAGACCAGAGAACTATAGAACAAGAGGGAAATCTCTATAGTCCTATGGTTCTATGGTCTAAAAATGGACCAGAGGACCAAAGAACCAGAGACCTATAGTTCTATAGATTTTCTCTCGTTCTTTAGCCCGGAAAAATAAGTAACGTCGGCGACCCCGCCGACGACTTGCACGGCTCTAAGAACAAGAGCTCTATAGTCTCAAAAAAAGACCAGAGAACTATAGAACAAGAGGGAAATCTCTATAGTTCTATGGTTCTATGGTCTTAAAAATTGACCAGAGGACCAGAGACCTATAGTTCTATAGTTCTATGGTCTTAAAAAAGTTCTATGGTTTCACCACACCTACAACGGTGGCACCGTCAGGTACATCGGCAATCACCGTCGAACCTGCGCCCACAACAC
>JAIDBM010000099.1 GCA_029056365.1 Muribaculaceae bacterium
TTCTCGATGTAGGCCGCCACAGCTATCCGTGGTTCTTTATAAGGTGCGAAACCCATGAATGCCGAGTGGTCTTTGCCGTGCGGGTTCTGTGCCGTGCCGGTTTTTCCGCACACTTCTATTCCCGGAATGGCTGCGCGGCGGCATGTGCCGCCAAGAACGGCCATATGCATGCCTTCGGCCACGTCTTCGTACCAGTGTGCGTCGACCGACGGATGCCGCTGTTGCAGCAGTTCGGACGGCATTACGGTATCCTGTATGCTGCGTACTATATGTGGAGTTATAAACCATCCGCGGTTTGCGATTGTGGCCGACAGATTGGCAATCTGCAGAGGAGTGGCGAGAATTTCGCCCTGACCGATTGAAACCGATATGATTGTGTTGGCGCTCCAGTGTCCTTCGGAATAAAAGCGGTCGTAGAATTTGGCGTTTGGAATGAAACCCCGGCTTTCGCTCGGAAGGTCAACTCCAAGTTTGTAGCCGTATCCCATCGACACGAGGTGGTTTTTCCATATTTCAAAGGCGTTGGCCGATGAGCCGTACTTGCTGCGTTTGTCAATCATGGCCTTGAAACCCCAGCAGAAGAAGGCGTTGCACGATGTCTGCAGGGCGGGTTTCAGCGGCAGAGGCGAACCGTGTGCGTGGCAGCCTACACGCAGTCCGCCGTTTATGTATCCGTGATAGCATGGATATGCAGTCTGGAGATTGATGATTCCTTCCTGCAGGAATATCAGGCCCTGGGTAGGCTTGAATGTCGAGCCGGGAGGATAAGCGGCCATCAACGCCCTGTCGAACAGCGGAACGGCGGGGTCTTGCGTAAGTTTACGGTAGTTGGCTCCGCGTTGCCGGCCCACAAGCAGGCGGGGGTCGTAGGTGGGCGATGACACCATGCACAGAATTTCGCCTGTCGATGGTTCTATGGCCACCACTGCGCCGCGTTTGCCTGCCATAAGCGACTCGGCGTACTGCTGAAGTTTTACATCAATACTCAGATACAGGTCGCGTCCGCTTATGGCCTCGACATCGCGTGCGCCGTTTTCATATCGGCCCTGTATTCGGCCCCGGGCATCCCGGATTAGTATCTCCACGCCTTTTTCTCCGCGCAGATATGGTTCGTAACTTTTCTCCACGCCAAGGTCGCCGGTATAGTCGCCGGCTGCATAATAGGGGTCGCGCTCAATGTCGCTGCCGTTCACTTCGCGAATGTTCCCGAGTATGTTGGCGCCGGTAGGGTAGGCGTATTGGCGCAATATGCGTTTCTGAATGAAAAATCCGGGAAAACGGTACAGCTTTTCCTGCAGGCGTCCGTAGTCTTCCGACGACAGTTGCGCTATGAGTCTCTGCGGAGTATACGATGAATATCCCGGATTGAGGCGTTTGTCGCGCATGTCGGCCAGACGTTTGAGAAGCTGGGCTTTGGTTATGTTCAGTGTCTGGCAGAAGTCGAGCGTGTCGAACTCCTGCACATCGCGCGGAATCAGCATCACGTCGTAAGCCGGCTGATTGTAAACCACAAGTGTGCTGTCGCGGTCGTATATAAGTCCGCGCGAGGGATACACCGTCTTTTTAAGGAAGGCGTTCGAATCGGCCGACTGCTTGTATGTGCTGTCGTGTATCTGAAGGTCGAAAAGCCGGAATATGTAAATCGCGGCTATAATCGTGATAAAGGCGCCGATTACGTATTTTCTTTTCTCGAGATTATAATTTTTTCTCACGATTGCGTTGTCGGATCGAAAGGCTGTCGATAGCGTATATGATTACGAAAGTGAATGCGGTGCTGCACACGGTGCGGGTAAGCATCAGACCGATGTTCCGGAACTGGAAGGCTTCTATGGCAAATACGGCGAAGCAATACAGCAGGGTCATCGTAAGCAGATACTTCATATATGGTGCGTAGCCCATTGTGCGTAGCGACGGGCGCATGCCGGCAAGGTCGTCGTCGAAACTCATATACAGATGGTACACCGGTTTGCGGATGAAGGCCAGCAGGGTGCATGCAAGGGCGTTCACTCCCTGGGTGTCGCCGAAGATGTCTACCGCCAGACCGGTTATGAACGCCAGTGTGAGCGAGGCATTTGTGCCCAGAGTCACCGGCAGGCTCACTA
The DNA here is from genome assembly GCA_029056365.1 of Muribaculaceae bacterium. Classification (GTDB taxonomy): domain Bacteria; phylum Bacteroidota; class Bacteroidia; order Bacteroidales; family Muribaculaceae; genus CAG-873. Next base: position 2,103 of record JAIDBM010000099.1, read on the forward strand.
TCACATATATGAAAACCAGCGGCACTGCCACATTGAACAGTATCAGGTTATTGAAGATGATGGCCTGGATGGGCACCAGCAGCAATATCGACAGCAGTATGTTCACCAGAGTCTTGCTCATTGCTTGAATGGATTCTTGATGTTTTCTTCTTCTTCCTCTTTCTCGCCTGCTTCAAGCGCCTTGAGTTCGGGCCGGTAGTTGTTTACCACTACCTGCACGTTGCTCAGGGTGGTGAAATCGGCGAACAGTTTCACCTTCAGGGTAAAGAAGTTTTCCTTGCGGTTGCGGTTGTCGCTGATCACACGGCCCACCGGTATGCCGGGAGGAAATACTGCCGAGTATCCGCTTGTTACCACAGTGTCGCCTTTGTGGTATATGGTATGTCGCGGCAGTTCCTCGAGCATGGCCACGGTAGGGTCGGAGCCGTCCCATACCAGCGAGCCGAAGCCTTCGCTGTTTTTTACCTTGCATGAGAGCCTGAAGTTGGGGTTGAGCAGCGAAATCACACGCGCCGTATGCGGTCCGGTATTGCTCACTATGCCAACCACACCGTTCTGGTCGATGACGCCCCATTCAGGCTTGATGCCGTCGTTGCTGCCTTTGTTTATGGTAAGGTAGTTGTAGGGCTTCGACACAGAGTTGTTTATCACGTGTGCCACTATGAACTCGAAATGCTGCATGGTAGAGTCCACCTTCATGGTGTCGGTGAAGTTTTTTTCCTGAAGCACATCGAGTTGTTCGCGCAGGTTCACCACTTCGGACTGCAGCGCCGCGTTTCGGGCATTGAGGTCGGCGTTGATTTCGCGCAGGTTGAAATACGAAGTCACCTCGCTGCTTAGACTGTATGCCCCCGATGCCACGGCGTTGGCCGATGTAAGGTACACGTGGTGCTGGTAGGGGTTGTGCTGAAACAACAGCATGCAGCTGATCACCACATAAATGATGAACAGGAACCACTTGCTGTTGTTTCTGAAGAATACAATCAGTTCGTTCACGTTTCCGGATTTATCGGATAAGGAACGAGAATTTGTCGATGTTTTTCAGTGCCACGCCTGTGCCTTTGGCTACTGCCAGAAGCGGGTCTTCGGCTATGTGGAACTGAATGCCGATTTTGTCGGTAAGGCGTTTGTCGAGTCCGCGCAGCAATGCGCCGCCGCCGGCCAGATATATGCCGTTGCGTACGATGTCGGCGTAAAGTTCAGGGGGAGTCTGTTCGAGAGCCCCGAGCACGGCGGCCTCGATTTTCGAAATGGTTTTTTCGATACAGTGGCTTATCTCCTGATAGCTTACCGGCACTTCCATGGGGAGGGCGGTCATCACGTTCGGGCCATGAACTATGTAGTCCTCGGGCGGGTTGTCGAGTTCGGTCAAGGCCGATCCCACGTGCATTTTTATCTGTTCGGCTGTCCGTACGCCCACTTTCACGTTGTGTGCGCGGCGCATGTGGTTCTGGATGTCTTCGGTAAGGTCGTCGCCTGCAATCTGTATGCTTTTGTTGCTTACGATGCCGCCGAGCGATATTACCGCGATTTCGGTTGTTCCGCCGCCTATGTCCACAATCATGTTGCCTTCGGGCGCCTCCACATCAAGACCTATGCCCAGGGCTGCCGCCATTGGTTCGTAAATCATGTATACATCGCGTCCGTCGGCGTGTTCCGACGAGTCGCGCACGGCACGGATTTCAACTTCGGTGGAACCCGATGGTATGCCTACCACCATGCGGAGCGAGGGCGAGAACCAGTTGCTTTTGCTGCTGGCTTTCTTCACAAGTCCGCGAATCATGAGTTCGGCGGCGTTGAAGTCGGCGATCACACCCTTGCGCAGGGGGCGCACGGTGCGTATCCGCGTGTGGCTCTTGCCTTCCATCAGATGTGCTTCGTTACCGACTGCGATGAGTTTGTCGGTACGGTCGTCGAGCGCCACGATCGATGGCTCGTTTATTACTATCTTGTCGTTGTGTATGATTATCGTGTTGGCTGTGCCAAGGTCGATAGCAATTTCTTTTGTGAGCGAGAAAAGCTTCATTTCTATTGTTTATGTCGGAGGGAGGTTAGTGTTTGAAATGGCGGAAACCGGTCATCACCATTGTCATGCCGTTCTGGCGGCAGTAGTCTACCGAGTCGGTGTCGCGTATCGAGCCGCCGGGCTGTATCACATAGTCGATGCCTTCGGCATGGGCTATCTCGACACAGTCGGCAAAGGGGAAGAATGCGTCGGAGGCCATGATTGCGCCGTTAAGGTCGAAGTTGAAGCTTTTGGCTTTCTCTATGGCGTGACGCAGAGCGTCGACACGTGAGGTCTGACCTACACCCGATGCTATGAGCTGGCCGTTACGGGCAAGCACTATGGCATTGCTCTTGGAGTGTTTCACGATTTTGTTGGCGAAAATCATGTCGGCGGCCAGTTCGGGGCTGAGTGACTCGCCTGCTACAAGGCGAAGGTCGTCGGGGGTTTCGGTTTTGGTGTCGCGTTCCTGACGCAGGGCGCCGTTCAGCAGTGTGCGTACGGTGTACCGGTTGTCGGCGGCACGGTGTTGTACCAGTATTATGCGGTTTTTCTTCTGGCGGAGTATTGCGAGAGCATCGTCGGAGTATGCCGGGGCAATGATTACCTCGAAGAATATTTTGCCGATTTCGGCTGCGGCTGTGGCATCGACTTCGGTGTTGGTGATTATCACGCCGCCGAATGCCGACACCGGGTCACCGGCCAGTGCATCGGCCCATGCTTCGGCGAGGGTGCCTCTGGTGGCCAGGCCGCAGGCGTTGTTGTGCTTGAGTATTGCCACGGTAGGCTTGGCCTGGTCGAATTCGGCAATGAGCGAAGTGGCGGCATCGATGTCCAGAAGGTTGTTGTATGAGATTTCCTTGCCGTGCAGCTGGCTGAACATTTCATCGAATTTGCCGAAGAATGTTCCTTCCTGATGCGGGTTTTCGCCGTAACGCAGGCTCATGGAGCCGTCGATTGCCAGACGCAGGGCGCTCGACTGACGGTGTTCGGCCGGTTGATCGAAGTAGTTGAATATGGCGCTGTCGTAGGCCGATGAAACTCCGAAGGCTTCTTTGGCCAGATAACGGCGTTCGTCGAGGGTGGTGGCGGCTCCGTGTTCGTCGAGCATGCCTGAAAGTGCGGCATACTGCGCTTTCGATGCCACTATGGCTACATCGTTGAAGTTTTTCGCAGCCGCACGTATGAGCGATATGCCGCCTATGTCGATTTTTTCTATGATGTCGGCTTCGGAGGCTCCGGAAGCCACTGTTGCTTCAAATGGGTACAGGTCGACAATCACCAGGTCGATGGCCGGTATGTCGTATTCGCGGCAGTGAGCGATGTCGCTGTCGTTGTCGCGGCGGTTGAGAATTCCGCCGAATACTTTGGGGTGAAGAGTTTTTACACGGCCGCCGAGTATCGAGGGATAACCGGTGAGGTCTTCAACGGCTTCGCATTCGTAGCCGAGCGATTCGATAAACGAGCGGGTGCCGCCTGTAGATAGGAATTTCACACCATCGGCATGGAGTTTGCCGAGTATTTCGTCCAGTCCGTCTTTGTGGAAAACCGACACCAGTGCGGTGTGGATTTTTTTGAGTTCTGACATATATTTTCTTTTGTATAGCTTTCAGAGTGCAAAATTACAAAATTTTCCTCACTCTATTTGCACAGATGAGTCATGAATTTCAAAAAAAAAATATGCTTTGAGTGAGAAATGGGGCACGATAGTCGAACTTAGAGCGCGTTCCTTAAAATTTCGGGGTCGTAGGGGTCGCAGCCTTTGAGTGGATTTTGTCACTTGCTGAAAGGAGCATACCGAGGTATGTGACTGAAAGCAAGGGGCAAAATACGCCTAAGGATGCGAGACGCAGTGCCCATGCCGCAGTTGTCACACCTCTGAACAATGAGCTGCTACGACTTATAGGTAATCCCAAAGAAGATAACAATCCAAAAGAGCGTATCTTCAATCTGCCCCATACAGGCACTGCAAGAAAGCACCTCTCCCGATGGGTCAGTCTTGCCGGAATCAAGAAAAGCATCACATGGCATTGCTCCCGCCATAGTTTTGCCGTCAATCTGCTCAATTCAGGGGCGGATATAAAAACCGTGTCCTCGCTTCTCGGACACGCAAGCATCAAGATGACCGAAAAGTATCTGCACGTCATTGACCAGCGCAAACAGAAAGCCATCGACAAGCTCGGCAAAGTAGCCTTTGATGTTGATTGAAGCTTATATTCACCCGTGGCATTACCGACACTCTGGCACTTTCGATTGTTGTATAGTTATATAGGCGGTCAGAAATGACTACCTTTGCGATAAGATTCAACGTCATAATGTTTTTGTTTCATTTTGACGTGGATTAGTGGTTGGACATTGGGAGGGAAACCCGGTGTCCTTTTTCTCGCTGTTGCCCAATCCGATGAAAATGATTACCTTTGCGTATAAAAAACTAAACCCGATAGCTTGACGAGTCAGGGGCTACCGGGAATCAACACTGCAAAAGTAGTGCATTCTTTTGATTAAAACAAATTTTGGCTCATAAAAGATTGTAAAACAAATGAAATTCGCCGATTTCCAACATATACTT